>JBIKTA010000415.1:0-3362 GCA_044348315.1 Burkholderiaceae bacterium
CAAGAATGCGGGGCCTTTCCTGTTCACCTTCGACATCATCTTCGCCGACCTGGAAACGCTCGAGCGGGTTCAGGCCACCCGGTCGCTGACCCGAGAGATCGTGGCCTCACTCTATGGCGTGGTGACGGATGAAATCATCGATTTCGCCTACTACCCGATGGCAAGAGCGGTGAAGTTTTCCATGTATCGGGCGCTGCCCTCGGGCGCACGGTTTGATACCGATGTGTACGGTGCCCAGCAGCATGCTCCGCTGCTGACCTTGCCCATCGCACTGGACCGGTGATGACCGAGATCCCGGAGGCCGAAGCCACGGGCGAGGTGGCACGCTGTTATGCCGACATCCGGGAGAAACTTCATGTACCGCTTGTCAACCTGATCTGGCGTCACCTGGCAGCGATCGGCGAACTCGAGTCCTGCTGGCAACGGGTCGCCGCCGATCTGCCGAGGATCGCGTCACACGGCGCAGCGCTGAATGGGGCCGCTCGAGCGATGGTCTCAGCGTTGCCAGCGGCCCCACAGCTTCCCCGCTTCGAGTCCGTATCGCGTATTTTCGTGTCCTACGAGCGTGGCAACAGCCTCAATCTCGCGATCGTTCGCATGCTGCTCGGATACCCTGCCCTGTCCTTGGCAGGATCGTTGCCCGACGCACCGATCGAGTTGCCGGCGATCCCGCGCGTTGGCGACCTTTCGCCAGGGCTTCGTGAGGCGATCGAGAGACTGTCCCGGGCAGGGCCGGCGAATCATACCGATATCCGGCCCACGCTCTGGGTGCATCTCGCAGTCGTGCCCGAGTGGCTGCAGGCGGCGACGGGAGCGGTCTCCGGCTGTTTGAGCAGTGACCCATTTCGTACAGCCCATCGAACACTCACGGGGGCACCGTCCGAGCGGCAAGGTGGCACGCCCCTGTCCGAGGCAGCAATATCGGCGCTGAGCCGATTCAATCTTCGAATCACGGAAATGCTGCTGATCGGTCTCCACCTCGAGGCCGCACCCATCGTTCACCCAGGAACACGCTGATGACCGGACCCACAATGCAGGCTGTCGAACGATGCCTCGCCGCGATTGCCGCGCAGGATAAGCAGTTGCGCGCATTCATCACGGTTGCAACCGAGCGCGCGTTGCGCGACGCCGAGCGCGTGGATCATGCAATCGCCTCGGGGCGCTCGACCGGAGCACTGAGCGGGCGCGTCGTTTCGGTCAAGGACAATATCGATGTCGCGGGTCTGCCCACCACCCGCGGCTCGGCCGCGCGTTTTCACACTTACCCGGACAGCGATGCCACCGTCTGCGCACGGCTCGGGGCGACCGATGCGGTGGTCATCGGCAAGGTCAACCTGCACGAGTTCGCCTTTGGCGGAACGACGCAGAATCCGCACCACGGGCCTTGCCGCAACCCCTGGGATCCGAGCCGGATCCCAGGCGGATCGAGTGGTGGTTCAGGGGCGAGCGTGGCCGCCGGAATGTGCGACGCGTCACTGGGTTCAGACACCGGTGGCTCCATCCGGATTCCGGCCGCATTGAACGGCGTCGTCGGCCTGAGACCGACCGTCGGCCGGGTGCCGAATACCGGCTCGACGCCGGTCAGCCCGCGTTTCGATACGATCGGTCCGCTGGCCCGCGATGTGGCGACCACGGCTGCGGTCTATGAGGCGATCGCGGGCTACGACCCGGCGGACCCGATCTCCGTGCAGCGTCCGGTCGACAGCTTTCTGGCTGCAGTCGGACGAGGCGTCAAGGGCATACGAATCGGCGTGCCCCGGCACTTCTTCTTCGATGACATCCATCGCGATCTCGGCGAAAGGATGGACGATGCAAGGCGTGTGCTCGATTCTCTGGGTGCACGATTCATCGAGATCGACCTGCCCGACGCAGCCTCGATCCAGTCGACGATGACGCCCATGCTGCTCGCCGATGCAGCCGACTACCACAGGGAGGCTCTGGAGGACCCCGCATCGGGCCTGGGGGCTGACATCCGCGAGCGCATGATGATCGGCTATCGCGCCACCGGCATCGATTACGCCCGTGCGATGCGGATGAAGGAGCGCTGGGCGAGGATTCTCGACGAGACATTCAGAACCGTTGACGTGATTCTGACCCCGACTGTGGCGGGCCCGGCGCCCCTGGCGGAAGAAAGTCAGCAGATGATCCTCGCAACCCGGGATCTGACGCGATTCACCTTCGTCTGGTCTTTCGCGGAGGTTCCCGCGCTCTCGGTCCCGTGCGGCTTTACCTCGGACAATCTGCCTCTCGGCATGCAGTTGGTCGGCCCCTGGTGGCATGAGTCCGACCTGCTCGCCCTGGGTCACGCCTTTCAGCGTGAAACCGATTTCCACCTTCGCAGACCCCTCGCCCGCTGAGGGCAGCCCGTCAGCAGGAAATCAGCGATGAATAGCAAGCTGCCTGACAGGGGAAGTCCCTCCCCGGCTGATTCCGGGCTGGTCACCCTCAAACGCCGCTCGCTCAGCACGGTGGTGGCCGATGCGCTCGCCAAGGCGATCCGCGATGGCGAACTCGTCCCGGGTGACCGGATTCTCGAAGTGCCGATGTCGGAGCGGCTGGGAGTCAGCCGGGCGACCCTGCGCGAAGCCATCAAGACACTCGCAGCGGACGGCCTGCTGGAGATTCGCGAAGACCGAGGCGCCCATGTACGCAGGCTCGATGTCGACGAGATCGCGGACATGATCGTGATGCGCGCAACGGTCGAGGGCATGGCCGCGCGACTGGTGGCAGGCAGCCGCGACCCGAAGGCTTTGGCGAGGATCGCCCGGGTCGCGCTCCAGATGGAGAGCGAATCCCGCAAGGGCAAGTCCGTGCGCTGGCGGGAACTGGACACCATCTTTCACGAGACGATCGTGACCGCATCGGGCAACCCGATGCTGCTCAAGGCCTGGAGCAACATCAACATGCTGCTGCGATTGTTCATGCAGCGCATCAACCCCGCCTACGACAGTTCGCCCCAGCAGGTCGTCAGCAATCATGATCGGTTCGTCCAGGTGCTGACTACAGGCTCACCCGGCGAGGCCGAGCGGGTCGTTCGCAGCATTATCGTGTCGACAGGCTTCAAAGCCCTGGGGCGTCCCGCTCCGGCGGGCCTCGGCCAGCTGGAGCAGGAATTCACCGGAGAAGGATCACGATGAGCCCCAAGCCCACAGTCGCGCCCGGATGCCTCGCCGACATTCGCGTCATCGACGCCTCGAACTTCCTCGCCGCACCGTCGATCTCGATGCACCTGGGCGATCTCGGTGCAGCGGTCATCAAGGTCGAGCGGCCGGGATCGGGCGACGAACTGCGCGCCTGGGGCAGTGCGAAGGATGGCGTCGGGCTCTACGCCAAGGTGATCAACCGGAACAAGCGATCGGTCT
>JBIKTA010000414.1:0-3362 GCA_044348315.1 Burkholderiaceae bacterium
TCTCGAGCAGAAAAAAACCCAGGATACCGGCGAGCAGCGCCCAGGCGAGCCCATGAAGATCGGCCTGCGACTCAAAGGCTTCCGGGATGAGGTGAAGGATTGCGGTGCCTAGCAACAGGCCTGCGGACAGGCTGACCAGCCTCGGCACGATCCCGGCGAGCAGACTCAGCGACAACCAGGCTGCGGCGAGGACGCTCGCCGCGCCGGCTGCAAAAGTCGCAAGCAAAATTTGAAACAGGGGATGATCCACTGCGAATCCGATCTCGATGACTTGAACGTGATGTTATCACGCTATACGAATCGGGCCCATCCGAAAACCGACCCCTCTGCTATCCGAATCAGTGTGCCTGCTCCCAGTTGGCACCGGCACCGGCCTCGACCACGAGCGGGACATCGAGTTGCGCAACACCTGCCATCCGCTCGCAGACGCCGCTCCGCACATGATCCAGTTCGCTTTCGGGTACTTCGAGCACGAGTTCGTCGTGAACCTGCATCACCAGCCTCGAGCCCAGTCCCGCCTGATCCAGCCAGTCCTGAACAACGATCATGGCCATCTTGATCAGGTCAGCCGCGGTGCCCTGCATGGGGGCGTTGATGGCCGCGCGCTCAGCCGCGGCGCGGCGCGGCCCGCTCGGTCCGTTGATTTCGGCCAGCCACAGGCGTCTGCCAAACACCGTTTCGACATAGCCCTGGTCATGCGCGAGCTTGCGGGTCTCGTCCATGTAGCGCCGGACCCCGGGATAGCGGGCAAAGTACCGTTCGATGTAGTTGCGCGCCGCATCGCGTTCGATTCCGAGGTTGGCCGCAAGGCCAAACGCGCTCATGCCGTAGATCAGACCAAAATTGATCACCTTTGCATAACGGCGCTGCTCGCTCGTCACCTCGGCGGTGTCGACGCCGAAAATCTCGGCGGCGGTCGCGCGATGGACGTCCAGTCCCTTTGCAAAGGCGGTGAGCAGCCCCTCGTCACGAGACAGATGCGCCATGATTCGCAACTCGATCTGCGAATAGTCCGCAGACACGATCACGTGGCCAGGCGGGGCAACGAAGGCTTCGCGGATGCGCCGACCCTCAGGCGTTCGCACCGGAATATTCTGAAGATTGGGCTCGCTGGAACTCAAGCGCCCGGTGACCGCGACGGCCTGTGAATAGCTGGTGTGGACTCGGCCGGTCGTGGGGTGGACCATTTTCGGCAGCTTGTCGGTGTAAGTGCTCTTGAGCTTGGAGAGCCCCCGCCATTCGAGCAGCAGGCGGGGCAGAGGGTAATCCTCGGCCAGCTTGGCAAGCACCTCTTCGTCCGTCGAGGGCGCACCACCCGCCGTCTTTTTCTGGATGGGTAAACCCAGCTGACTGAACAGGATGTCGCCGAGCTGACGGGTCGAACCGAGGTTGAACGGCTGACCCGCCGCTTCGTGGGCCTGGGCCTCGAGTTCGAGCAACTTGCGGCCAAGCTCGTTCGACTGGCGAAACAGCGCCTGAGCGTCGATCAGCACACCGTGGCGCTCCATGCGCTGCAAGACCCGCGAAACCGGGATTTCGATCTCGCGGTAAATGCGCTCGAGCGTGGGCTCGGCCGCGATCCGCGGATGCATGACCCGATGCAGATGCAGCGTGACCTCGGCATCCTCGGCGGCATAGGGGCCCGCCGTCTCGAGCGGTACCTGGTCGAAGCCGATCTGGTGCGCCCCTTTGCCGGCGACCTCCTCGTACCGGACGGTGCGTCGGTCGAGGTGGCGGCTCGCGAGCGAATCCATGTCATGGTTGCGATGCGCTTCGAGCACATAGCTCTCGAGCAGGGTGTCGTGCGCAATGCCCCGTAGCGTGACGCCGTGGTTGGCGAGCACATGCGCGTCGTATTTCAGATTCTGGCCGACCTTGGAACGCCCCTCGTCCTCAAGCCAGGGTCGCAGTCGCTCGAGCACGAATTCGAGCCCGAGCTGATCGGGCGCACCGGGGTAGACGTGGCCGACCGGTATGTAGCAGGCCTGGCCAGGCTCGACCGACAACGACACACCCACCAGCCGGGCCTGCATCGGATCGAGCGAAGTCGTTTCGGTATCGAAGGCCACGAGCTCGGCATCGATGATGCGAGCGAACCAGCGCTCGAACGCTGGCGTGTCGAGCACGATCTCGTAGTCACGCAGCGCGGGATCAGTGGGGATGGGGCGGGGCGGCGTCCAGGGCTCGGGTGGACGCGCAGGCATAACCTGCCCGGCTTGCACAGTCGAGTCAGGCGAGGTGCCCGGCGGCACCGTCGGGGCAACCGGATCGGCCGCCCCGTCATCGGCTCGGCCAGCGGGCGCCCAGCGCTCGCCAAGCCGCGACTCGAGTTCACGGGTCCAGGTCCGAAAGCCACAACGACCAAAGAGCTCGAGCAGCTCGCGGTCGTGCTCCGGCGCGAGCGCCAGCGCCTCATCGACCGATTCGAGTCCTGCGCCCAGCTCACAGTCGGTGCGAATCGTGACAAGCGTACGGGCAAGCGGCAACCAGTCGCGCGCCGCGCGCAGGTTGTCGCCCACCACGCCCTTGACCTCTCCGATTCGCTCGACCAGGGCATCGATCGAGCCGTATTGCGTGAGCAATTTTGCGGCGGTCTTGGGGCCGACCTTGTCGACCCCCGGCACATTGTCGACCGCATCGCCAACGAGGGTGAGCCAGTCGACGATCCGCTCAGGAGGCACGCCGAAACGGGCCATCACGCCTTCACGATCGAGCCACTCGACGCTGCCCGAATCGCGGGACATCGTATTGACCAGACGCACGCGCTCGGTCACGAGCTGCGCCATGTCCTTGTCGCCGGTGGAAATCACCGTGTCGTGCCCGGCCGTGCAGGCCCGCACCGCGAGCGTCCCGATCACATCGTCGGCCTCGACGCCCTCGACCATCAGCAAGGGCCAGCCGAGCGCCCGGACGATCTCATGAATCAAGGGGATCTGAGCGCGCAGATCGTCGGGCATCGCGCTGCGATTGGCCTTGTACTGCGGATAAAGATCGTCGCGAAAGGTCTTGCCGGGCGCGTCGAACACCACTGCGCCATGGGTCGCGCCGCCGTTCAATTTGCCGTCACTGCGCAGACGCCTTAGCATCGCGACGATGCCGTAAATGGCGCCCGTGGGCTCACCCTCACGGTTGCGCAGATCAGGCAGCGCATGAAAAGCCCGGTAGAGATAGCTCGACCCGTCAACCAGAAGCAGCGCCTTGTCAGCAGACATGTTCGTTCACGATCGCATTCAGTGGGGGGGGCCGAGACCCGACTCGACGGGCCGGCCCGCTCGCGCGGCGCGTCTCTGTCGTCATGGCCCGGTATTCGAGACGATGAAACCTGATTATCGCGGATTTCAAGCTTGGCCCCGCAGGAACAC
>JBIKTA010000031.1:0-11159 GCA_044348315.1 Burkholderiaceae bacterium
CGCGACGATGCTGCCTGGACGAACCGTCAGGCCGACATCGTCGAGAATGAGGCGCTCGCGGTACCCGAAGCGAACCCCTTCGAGTCGGAGCGTGTCTTGATTCACGGTGCTCTTGGGTTTTGAGAAGAACCTTCCATTTTAGCCTGAACAATTCTGACTGGGGCCCGAAAGCCATATACTTCCCAAATGAACAATCCAGCTCTCGTGCCGCCCGACCGGAGCGATGCTGCGCTCGCCAGTCGACGCGAGGCGCTGGTCGCTCGCGCACACAAGGTGCTCGCAATCGAGGCTCGGGCCGTTCTGGCCCTGAGTGAACGGATCGGCGAGGAGTTCGCCCGCGCATGTGAGCTTATGCTCGCCTGCTCGGGGCGCGTGGTGGTGAGCGGAATGGGAAAATCCGGCCACATCGCGGCCAAGATCGCGGCGACGCTGGCCTCGACCGGCACCCCCGCCTTTTTCCTGCATCCGGCCGAAGCCAGCCACGGCGATCTCGGCATGGTCACGCATGCCGATGTGTTTCTCGCCCTATCGCATTCAGGTGCGACCGAAGAGTTGCTGCGGATCGTGCCGCTCATCAAACGGCAGGCGACGACGCTGATCGCGATCACGGGCAACGACGATTCGCCACTTGCCCGGCTGTCGGACGTTCATCTCGACGCTGGCGTCGAGCGCGAGGCCTGCTCGCTCAACCTCGCACCGACCGCCAGCACCACTGCGGCGCTCGCGCTCGGCGACGCGCTCGCGGTGGCCCTGCTGGAGGCACGAGGCTTCGGGCCGGAAGATTTCGCGCGCTCGCACCCGGGGGGCGCGCTCGGTCGCAGGCTGCTCACGCGGGTGCAGGACGTCATGCGCACAGGCGACACGCTCCCCAGGGTCGGGATCGATGCGAGCCTCACCGAGGCCATCCTCGAAATTACGCGCAAGCGAATGGGCATGACCGCGGTCGAGCACCCGGACGGTCGCCTCGCTGGCATCTTTACCGATGGGGATCTGCGGCGCGTGCTCGAGCGAGGCGATTCAATAGACCGGCTCGCCTTGCGCGATGTGCTCACCGCCCTGCCGGTGACCATCGCACAATCGGCGCTGGCGGCCGAAGCAGTGCGCCTGATGGAAGAGCGCCGGATCACCACGCTTCTGGTCGCCGACGAGACCGGTCGATTGAGCGGTGCGCTGCACCTGCACGACCTGCTGCTCGCCAAGGTGGTGTGAGCCATGCCCTCCGCAGCCAGCCGGGCAGCCTCGATCCGCGCACGTGCCGCCGCACTCAGCTGGCTCGCCCTGGATGTCGATGGCACCCTGACCGACGCCCATATCTACATCGGACCGGGCGGTGAAGCGATGAAGGCGTTCAATGTGCGTGATGGCTTGGGGCTCGCCCTGCTGCGCGAGGCAGGCATCGGTCTGGCGATCATCACAGCCCGTCGATCCGCGATCGTCGAACTGCGGGCGGCCGAGCTGCGGATCGATGAGGTCCTGCAGGGCGTCTCGGACAAGGCGGCCGCGCTGCGCGATCTGGCGCGGCGCAAGGGCGTGGACTTGAGCCAGGTCGGCTTTGTTGGCGATGATTGGACGGACCTGCCTGCCATGGCGATCGCAGGCTTTGCCGCGAGCGTGGCCGACGGCGACGCCGAGGTGAGGGCCCGGTCGCACTGGGTGTCGCATGAATCTGCCGGCCAAGGGGCGATCCGCGAGCTCGCGGCCTTTGTGCTTCGGGCGCGCGGTCAGTACGACGACCTGCTCGCACGGCGCCTTGGCGGCTGAGAGTCCTTGCACCATGCCCCTCTATCGTCAGGACCGGATCTCGGCGGTGGTTTCAGTCACGCTGGCGCTGGCGCTGGCAGCGGGCAGCTTTTACCTCGCTCAGGTCGCCGACCGGCTGGGCGAAGGGCCACCTGGCAGGGTGAGCGGCGACCAGCCCGATGCGTATGCCGAGGGCGTGTTCCTCAACCGCACCGGCAAGACGGGTGCAGCAGCCTTCCTCCTGAGCGCGAGGCGGATCGACTATTTTCAGGGAGACGATTCAACGCTGTTGCACGAGCCCGTCTTGACGAGCCTCGACACCTCTCAGCCCCGCGTGGTCCTGCGCGCACAGTCTGGGCGATCGAGCGCGCGAGGCGGCGAAGTGCTGCTCACCGGCGAGGTAAGGCTGGTTCGAGAGGCGGGTGAAGGCCAGCCAGAAATGATCATCGAAACCGACCGCGCCGTTGTGCTCCCCGACTCAGAGATCGCCCGCACGGACCAGCCGGTTGTGATCCGCCGTGGCGAAGACCGTTTGACCGGTACGGGGATGGAATTCAATAATGTCGATCGCTCACTGCGCGTAGACTCCCAGGTGCGCGCCTCGTTCACGCCGGGACCGCACAGGCCATGACGCCCTTTCATACCCAACACGTTACCGACACGCATCAAAAGGGCCCTGGGCGACCCCGCGTGCCGGTCCCTACCCCCAAGACGCGCCCAATGGCCAAACCACATTGGCTTGTGCGCAAGACTGGGCTTGTCGCAGCAGGCGTACTGCTGGCGGTCGTCGTGACACTCGTCGCTTCAGGCGAGGCTCAGGCCGAAAAGGCCGACCGCGACAAGCCCATTCACGTCGAAGCCGACCGCATGGAATACGACGATCAGAAAAAGATCAACACCTTCATCGGTCGCGTGCTGATGACCAAGGGTACGATCGTGATCCGCGCCGACCGCCTGGTGGTGCGCGAAGACCCGGAGGGTTTTCAGTACGGGCTGGCACTGGGCAAGCCGGCGAGTTTCAGACAGAAACGCGAAGGCCTGGATGAGTTCGTCGAGGGCTACGGCGAAAGCATCGACTATGACGGAAAGGTCGAGGTCGTGACGCTGACCGGCCAGGCCTCGCTGCGTCGGCTCGAGGGCGAGAAGCTGACAGACGAGGTGCACGGCGCACGAATCGTCTACCAGGGGCAGACTGAGTTCTACACGGTAGAGGGCTCGATCGACGGTACTGCGGCCCGCGAGCGGGTGCGGGTGGTCATCCAGCCACGGCGCAGTGCGAGCGACGGCACCGGCAAACCCTCGCCGCCCGCGGCCCCGAAACCGGCGCCCCTGAAGCCCGCGCCGGCGCTCACCTCGCCGCCCGCTCCGCGCTAATTGGCGAGAAACGTGACGCCCGACCCTGCACCGCTGGGCCCGCCTGCTCAGGTGGTCGGCCCGAGCAAGCTGACGGCTTCGCATCTGAAAAAGGCCTACCACGGCAAGGTGGTCGTCAAGGACGTGTCGGTCGAGGTCGAAAGCGGTCAGGTCGTGGGATTGCTTGGGCCCAACGGAGCCGGCAAAACCACCTGTTTCTACATGATCGTTGGACTGGTCGGAAGCGACGCCGGTTCGATTGAGCTCGATGGCGAGCCGATCAGTCGTCTGCCGATCCACCGCAGGGCCAGAAAGGGCGTCTCCTACCTGCCCCAGGAGCCCTCGGTCTTTCGCAAGCTCTCGGTTGAGGACAACATCATGGCCGTGCTCGAGCTGCAGCGCGGCAGCGACGATCGCCCCCTCAGCACCAGCGAGCGCGCGCAGCGGCTCGAATCGCTGCTCGAAGACCTGCAGATCACTCACATTCGTGGCAACACCGCTCTATCGCTGTCGGGTGGCGAGCGACGCAGGGTGGAAATTGCGCGGGCACTCGCAGGGTCGCCCCGTTTCATCCTGCTCGACGAACCCTTCGCGGGCGTCGATCCGATCGCGGTGATCGAGATCCAGCGGATCGTGCGATTCCTCAAGGACCGCGGCATCGGCGTGTTGATCACCGACCACAATGTGCGAGAAACACTTGGCATTTGCGACAGGGCCTATATCATTCGTGATGGTACTGTTCTTGCTTTCGGCCGCCCCGACGAGATTGTTCAGAATGACGACGTTCGCCGCTACTACCTCGGCGAACATTTTTCGATGTAGTGGTCTTCGGCGGGGTGTCGTGGACGATGCCCGATGAAACCTTCACTCCAGCTCAAGCTGGGTCAGCATCTCGCGCTGACTCCCCAACTGCAGCAGTCGATCCGGCTGCTGCAGCTGTCCACGCTCGAGCTCAATCAAGAGATCGAGCAGGCGCTCGCGGACAACCCGCTGCTTGAGCGCATGGACGACCCTTTCGCCTCGGCGGTCAGCCTAGGCGCGGATGGCCGGATGGAGGTGGCCCCGCCAGCGTTCGCCGACGCTGCGCTGCACAACGTTTCCACTCCAGCAAGTGCCGATTCGGTAAACGGATCAGGAGACCAACTCGATGGCGAAAGCGGCCCTGCCGCTTCGGATTACGATCGCTCAGACGACGGCGCGGACCCAGAGACCTACCAGGATTGGTCGGTGCAGGGCGATGGCCGGAGGGCAGACAGCGAGGACGACGAACCCGCCTTCACCCAGGTCGCCGCCCTCTCCGGGTCGCTTTCCGATCACCTCCGCGAGCAGGTGGCGGCCACCCGACTCTCCCAGCGTGACCGCGCGCTCGTCAGCCTGCTGATCGACGAACTCGACGAGGACGGCATGCTGCCCACTTCAGTTGAGGAGTTTACGGAGGCGCTGCCCGCAGAGCTCGAGATCGAGCTCGACGAGGTGACGGCTGCGCTCAGGCTGCTGCAGAGCTTTGATCCGGCGGGGGTCGCGGCCCGGGACCTGGGGGAATGCCTGGTGCTGCAACTGGACCGCCGCGATGGCGTCGCGCCTCTGACGCGCAGCATCGCGCGCGCAATTGCCGCCGAGATGCTCGATATGCTCGCAGCGAGAGATTTCCCGAAACTCAAGCGCGCACTGCAGTGCGACGACGCCGCGCTCCGCGATGCCTGTGCGCTGATCCGCTCGCTCAGCCCTCGGCCCGGCGCGCGCTTCTCGCCCGAGCCGCAGGGCTACGTCATACCCGACGTCGTGATCCGCCGCAATCGCTCAGGCTGGTTCGCTGCGCTCAACCCCGACGTCGTGCCCCGACTGCGCGTGAATGCGTTTTATGCGGGTTTGCTGCGCAGCAGCCGCGCCCAGGGCGGCAGCAATCTGAGTGGTGCCTTGCAGGAAGCCCGCTGGCTGGTCAAGAACGTGGCACAGCGCTTCGATACGATCCTGCGGGTATCGCAGGCCATCGTTGAGCGCCAGCGCGGTTTCTTCTCGCATGGGGCAGTGGCCATGCGCCCACTGGTGCTCCGCGAGATTGCCGACACGCTTGGCCTGCACGAGTCGACGATTTCCAGAGTCACGACCCAGAAATTCATGCTGACGCCGCATGGCACCTTCGAGCTCAAGTATTTTTTCGGAAGTCATGTGGCCACCGAAAGTGGGGGCGCTGCATCGAGCACCGCCATCCGGGCGCTGATACGGCAACTGATCGCGGCTGAAAATACCCGACGACCCTTGTCGGACAGCCGGATCGCTGAGCTCCTGGCCGATCAGGGCTTCGTGGTCGCCCGGCGCACGGTCGCCAAGTATCGAGAGTCGCTGCGGATCGCCTCGGTCGCACAGCGACGCAGCCTGTGAGGCCCGCGCGGCCCTTTTGTGAGGGCCAAGGGTGTTCGCCATGCGGCCTTGAGCGGTCGGGGAAGATGGATAGTCTCGTCGCAGCGCAGCATCCCTGTTCGACAAGAATGCCGGCAGAGCTATAATCATCCGCATCTTGACAGGACAAAGACAGTTTTCCTGCCGCTCAGCTGATTTGGTGCGATGCACCAAGCCTTTGCCGGGAACCTCCCCATGAGCCGTCTGACTCGCCTCCTCAGCCCCGAAAAGGTCGTCGTCGGCCTGTCGGTGACCAGCAAGAAACGCCTCTTCGAGCAGATCGGTCTTCTATTCGAAAATCTTCACGGGATCGAACGGGGCAAGGTCTTCGATTCGCTCTTCGCGCGAGAACGGCTGGGCTCGACTGGACTGGGCCATGGCGTTGCGATCCCGCATGGACGAATCAAGGGGCTTCGGGAAGCTCGGGCTGCATTGGTCCGCCTCGCGATGCCGATCGCCTTCGACGCTCCGGATGGCAACCCCGTGAGCCTTCTCATCGTCCTGCTCGTGCCCGAACATGCCACTGACGAGCATCTCGAGACCCTGTCCGAGGTTGCCGAGTTGCTGTCGGACCGATCGATGCGGCAGACGCTGATGGACGAGCCCGAGTCGCTGCGCATTTTCGAGCGGCTCATGGTTTGGGAGCCCTGCCGGCCCGCAGCCTGATAGGCTCGCGATCTCAAGGCTTCATAGCGAGCAGACGCGCCATGGTGATCACCGTCGAATTGCTGGTCGAACACAACGAAGCCGAACTCGGTCTGCGTTGGTTGAGGGGTCAGGCGGGCGGTCAGCGCCCGGTCACCCAGTGCGTGGCCGAGCCCTCTGATCTGATCGGGCACCTGAACCTGATCCATCCCAACCGCATGCACGTGCTCGGTCGTGCAGAGATAGAGTATTTCGAACGGCTGGACGGCGATCGACAGAAGGCCACGCTGGCAGAACTGGTGGCCGGCAGCCCTCCTGCGGTGATCATTGCAGAGGAACAGGCCCCACCCGCTGGCCTGCTCGACGCGGCGATCGCACACGACCTTCCCCTGATTGCCAGCCCTCTTTCGGCGGCGCGGGTGATCGATACCTTGCGGGTCTATCTCGGCAAGGCAGCCGCCGAGACCTGCCAGATGCATGGCGTGCTGATGGACGTGCTCGGTATGGGCGTGCTGATCTCCGGGGAATCGGGGCTGGGCAAGAGCGAACTGGGTCTGGAGCTGATCAGTCGCGGGCACGGTCTGGTGGCCGATGACGTCGTCGATCTCAGCCGGATTGCGCCGCACACGGTTGAGGGCCGTTGTCCGGCGCTGCTGCGCAATCTTCTCGAGGTTCGAGGACTTGGATTACTCGACATCCGGGCGATCTTCGGCGAGACCGCGATCCGACCGAAGATGAAGCTCAAGCTCATCGTCCACTTGGTCAAGCGCAGCGCGATCGACAACGAATACGAGCGGCTGCCGCTCGAGGCGCTGACCCAGGACGTTCTCGGAGTGCCGATCAGAAAGGTGGTGATTCCGGTCGCGGCCGGGCGCAATCTCGCTGTGCTCACCGAAGCCGCGGTACGCAGCACGGTGCTCCAGTTGCGCGGATTCGACACCATGGGTGATTTCATCGAGCGGCAAAGGCAGCTGATCGAATCCGACGGGCCCGGGTTCTGAGCACGAGCAAAAGGCTCCCGCATAGCCGCCCGGGTCATTCGGCCAAGGGCCGCGAGCGCCTGCCGTTTCGGCTAACATGACTCCATGCGTGTGATTCTGATCACCGGCATGTCCGGTTCGGGCAAATCGATCGCCTTGAAGGTGCTCGAGGACGACGGTCATTACTGCATCGACAACCTTCCCTTGCGATTTCTTCAGGACATCATCGCGCATCTCGGCGAGGCGGGCCTCGATCGGGTGGCCGTCGCGATCGATGCGAGGGGTGGCGAGTCGATTGCCGAACTGCGGACGATCACCCATGGGCTGGCCCGCTTCGGGCATGACGTCAAGGTGCTGTTCCTGAACGCGCGCACCGACTCGCTGGTCCAGCGCTTCTCGGAGACCCGCCGCCGACATCCGCTGTCCGCGCACGGCGGCGAAGGCGAGGCCATCGGCACGTTGCTCGAATCGATCGAGCGCGAACGGGATCTGCTCGCTTCGCTCGACGGGCTGGGCGTATCGATCGACACCAGCGATCTGCATCCCAATGTGCTGCGGCAGTGGGTCCGGGATCTGGTCGGCTCGGACCGCGCGGCGATCACGATTCTGTTCGAGTCCTTTGCCTACAAGACCGGCGTGCCGCTCGATGCCGACCTGGTCTTTGACGTGCGTTGTCTGCCCAACCCCTATTACGATCCGGCGCTGCGGCCGCTGACGGGCCTGGACGCGCCGGTGGCCGCATTTCTGGAAGCGATTCCCGCCGCCCGTCAGATGACCGACGACATCGCCCGCTTCCTCGAGGACTGGCTACCCCACTACATCCTGGACAACAGGAGCTACCTGACCGTGGCGGTGGGCTGTACGGGTGGTCAGCACAGGTCGGTATTTTGTGTCGAGCAACTCTCCCGGCGCTTTGGCGGCGCCGAGCGGGTCCTGACCCGCCACCGCTCGCTCGCCGTGCGGTCGACATCGGTCGCGAAATGAACCTGCCGCTCTTTCCACTTGGCACCGTGCTGTTCCCCGGCGGCGTGCTGCCCCTGCGCATTTTCGAGACGCGCTATCTCGACATGGTGCGTGCCTGCATGGCCTCGGACAGCCCGTTTGGGGTTTGCCTGATCACCAGGGGCGCCGAGGTGGGTTCGCCGGCCGAGCACCACCCGATCGGCTGCACGGCGCGCATCGTGGATTTCGGCATGGAGCCCGGCGGCGTGCTGCAGCTGCGCACGGTTGGGCTCGAACGCTTTACCGTGATCGACCGCTCCACCCAGCCCGATGGATTGATCCGGGCGACGGTCCGAGTGATCGCGGCTGACCCCGCCTTACCGGTTCCCCAGTCGCTCGCCGCCTGCTCGACGCTGATGCGGCAGGTGATCGACGACCTCTGCAAACGGGAATCCGATCCGGCAGAACGCATGCTCGCCGAACCCTTCCTTCCCGAGGATGCAGCATGGGTCTCGAACCGGCTGTGCGAACTGTTACCGCTCGCGCCGGATGCGCGTCAGGGCCTGATGGTGCTCGATAACCCGCTTGAACGCCTGACCCGGGTGGCCCAGATACTGGCAAGCCTCCGCACGTCCTGAGCACTCATTCAATCGACTCCAGCAGCCGTTTGACCGGGCGCGGTAAAGCCGCAGTCGATACGTTTTCGAGCGCGAGCCAGCGCGGGGTTCTGCCCTCAGTGCCCCACGGTGCCAGCGGCTCGGCAGCCCGAAGGCTCGAGGACTCGACCCGGATAAGCCAGGGCTGTGCCACCAACCTGAAATGCGTGAAGGCATGCCGGATGAGCGGAAGCGCCTCCAAGCGCCCTCTCGCAAGTCCAAAACGCTGTTCGATTTCGCGGCCAAGCGCCTCGGCGTCGCCTGCCGGGTACTCGGGCAGGCTCAGCAGCCCACCCCAGATCCCTTTCTGGGGGCGCTCCTCCAGCAGCACCCGCCCGCCGGCGATCAGCACGAGCAGGGCGACTGTCCGTTCAGGCAGGGCGGGTCTCGAACGCGGAGCCGGGATGCGCTCCCACCCGCCTTCAAGGCCCACCCTGCAGAGCGCGACGACGGGGCACTGCGCGCATCGGGGCTGTCTGCGCAGGCAGACAGTTGCCCCCAGATCCATGAGGCCCTGGGTGTAGGGCTCGATGCCGGATTCGGGCAGGGATTCCTCGGCCAGGCCCCAAAGCCTGCGCTCGACCTCGCGAACGCTGGGGTCGGCGGCGATGCCGTGTACCCGACAGAGCACCCGCTTGACGTTGCCATCGAGGATCGCGGCGCGACGGCCGAAGGCAAATGCTGCGATCGCCGCGGCAGTCGAACGGCCAATTCCGGGCAACGCCTCGAGCGCATCGGGCTCATCCGGAAACACCCCGCCATGCTCGTCAAGAATACGGCGGGCGCAGCGATGCAGATTGCGGGCACGCGTGTAGTAGCCAAGCCCGCTCCAGATCTCGAGCACCGCCTCGAGCGGGGCCCGGGCAAGCATCTCAAGCTCGGGAAACCGCGCAAGAAAGCGCGGATAGTAGTCGAGCACGGTCGCCACCTGCGTCTGCTGGAGCATGATCTCGGACAACCAGATCCGATAGGGATCGCGGGTGCCCTGCCAGGGCAGGTCGTGCCGACCCTCACGCTGCTGCCAGTCGATCAACAACGCTGCAAATCGGTTCATCGGTCGGTGGGCAGGGGCGAACGGATTGAAGATGGGCACTCAGCGCCGCTGGCAGGCGGGACAGAAATAGGTCGACCGCTGCTGCTGACGGATTGAAACGATCGGTGTTGCACAGCTGCGGCAGGGCTCGCCGCCTCGGCCGTAAACCTCACAGTCGAGTTGGAAATGCCCCTGCTCGCCATCGCTGCCGACGAAATCACGCAGGCTGCTGCCGCCCCGGGCGATCGCATCGGTGAGCGTCGCCCGGATCGCTGCGGCAAGCGCTTCACACCGCGCACGCGACAGGCTGCCGGCGCGCGCGCGGGGCGAAATCCCCGCTCGAAACAGGCTCTCCGAGGCATAGATGTTGCCGACGCCGACCACCTCACGACCGGAGAGAAGCATCTGCTTGATCGACAGGCTGCGACCGCGACTGGTCCGATAGAGAAGCGCCCCGTCGAACGCGGGAGAGAGGGGCTCAACCCCCAGCTTCGCAAAGAGCGGGTGAAGGGCCAGGTCGCCCGCGTGGGCATCGTGCCAGAGCAAGGCGCCAAAGCGCCGGGGATCGGTGAACCGCAGGACGCCGGCCGAAGTCTCGATATCGACATGATCATGGCGCCGTGGGGTATCAGCCCCGCTCAGCAGCCGAAATTGGCCAGACATACCCAAATGCACGATCAGCGTTCCAGTTTTGCACCGGAGAAGCAGATATTTGCCCCGCCGGCCAACCGACTCGATCGTCTCATCCCTCATCAAGGAGGGGAGCTCGGCCTGAACCGGCCAGCGCAGACGGGGCTCGCGCACCGTGATGGCACCCACGCTCGCCCGAACAATCCTGGGCTCTAGCCCCCGCCTGACCACTTCAACCTCCGGCAATTCCGGCATATCGCTCAACCGCCCTGAACAGTGCTTGCGGACCAGTGTAATTGAACCTACCATCGACAGATGAACCAACTCCTCCACGTGGCCAGGGTACCGCAGTGCACGGCAGCCCGGCCCGCCCAGACAAGTTTGCCGATGCCCCTTCGAACGCGACTCGGGGCCCTGCTTCTGGCCACCGCACTCGCCGGCTGTTCGGCGATCCCGTCCGTTGTCCAGGCACAGCCGGGACCGGCCGCACAAGCGGCCGCGCCTGAGACGGGTCGGGCGCCTTCGCCGCCTTCTGCCGCCCTGCCCGAGGTCGAGGTCACGCCACAGCTGATCTTCCAATTGCTCGCCGCCGAGCTCGCCGCGCAGCGCGGAGAGATCGGCACGGCGGCCGCCACATATCTGTCGGTGGCTCAAAAATATCGCGACCCCAGGGTGGCGCGGCGGGCGACGGAACTTGCGCTCACGGCACGAACGCCCAAGCGTGCGCTCACTGCAGCGCGCCTGTGGCTCGAGCTCGAGCCCGGTTCTGCCCTTGCCGCG
>JBIKTA010000416.1:0-3357 GCA_044348315.1 Burkholderiaceae bacterium
GCTACCCGGCTCGCAACTTTCGCTGACAGAGGGCGACTTTCGCATCGAGGTGACGAATCCGACCTATCAGTGGGACACCGGCCGTATTTTTTCGTTCGGCCCCGGTTTTGTACCGGGCGCCGCGTACTCGCTTACGATCATCCGCCAACCCACCAATCAACTTTGCCGGATTACCCGAAACGGGACTGGCGTGCTGAATGTCAGTCAGAGTGATGTCCGCATCGATTGCCACCGCACGGTCATGAACGACACGGGCATCCGATCGACGGATCCCCAGATCAACGCCAGCCCTGGCGTGGCGCCCGATGCGATGGTGGGCCGCGACGCCGAGTCGGCTCTTCTGAACAAGATCGGTGCCGGCGCGTACGGATTCGACTTCACGAAGATCTGTCTATCCGGTGACCCGGTCACCGCAGGCGGCGGCTGCCCGGCGGGAAGTTTTTTCGGTGAGCCCAATGTCTGGGCCTGCACCCGGGACAACGTGACCGGTCTGGTCTGGCGCATCCGCGACCTGGGCGATTTCGATCCAGCGGCGGGCGCGCCTGCCAATGGCTACTGTGGGCAAAGCGGATGGCGCTCGCCTCGAGTGCGGGAGTTGCTGTCCCTGGTTCATGCAGGCAAACCGAACCCGGCCGATCCGGCGATCGATCTCGATTTCTTTCCCGACACCCCCCCCGAAGCTTTTCTGGCCGCTGAGGTCTATCCTGACGGAACAGGATCTTCCAGGTGGATCGTTAATTTCGGCCAGCGGGGCGCATCGACGATCGAGACTTCAGGCGTTCGGAGCATACAGCGCTGGGTTGCATCGCGGGGCGCTTCGACGCTCGAGGATACCCCTTCATCCGCGTATGTCCGGATCGATGCGGGGAACTACGCGGTCGTCGAGATGCCGCATGAACTGGCATGGCTGGTCCCGAAAGTCGTTCCACCTGGTGTCGACTGGGACCGTGCGCTTGCAAGCGTCACTGATGTGAACTCGGCGGCGATCGGTGGCCACGCCGACTGGCGTCTGCCCAATCGCGCTGAACTTGAGATGCTGGTCCAGCGCGGCCAGGATGCGCCGGTGCCGGCGCTTGCCCCCTCGATTGTTGGCGATGATCCGGCTGGTTTCTCGCAGGTGTTCTGGACCGCCTCCCCGTCGCTCAGCGATCTATCCAAGGTCTGGGTGATCGATTTGACCCGTGGAGACCTCAGCCTCGCGCTCAAGAGCGGACCGGGTGCCAGTCCTGACGGTGCCGGAGTCATTTATGTCCGCAACAAGGCCTCGGGTCCGCCCGCGCCATGACAAACGGGGTCCGTTGGAAATGATTGGATCGGTCAGCACGCCAGTTCGGCGGAGATGGGCTCGCACGAAGCTGGCCTGTGCAGCCCTGCCGCTCTCTTTTTTCGCGGCTTCCTTCTGTTTTGCCCAGGACACCTCCACCCAGTCGTCTCAGGCCCCTGCGGGCCACTGGCGAGTCGGCCAGACCGAGTTTGTTCAGCGAGTGGTCGCGCTCAATGTCGGGTCGGCAGCGGCTTCGCTGCAGGTTGATGCAGCGCGCTGGCTACTCGAGGCCGAACGCGCGCTGTACGACCCGGTGATCCTGGCCCGGTTGCGCAATGGGATCCAGGAACGGCCACGTACTTTTGACGAACGGATTGAGGGTGTCACGCAAAATTTCTCAAAGGATGTGTCGATCGAGCGGACCAATACCGCGACGCTGGGACAGCGCCTGAAACTGCCGAGCGGTGCGACGGTCGAGGTCTCGCAGGAACTGCGTCGTCGTGCGAGTAATCTCCTTGCGACCGGGGAAGACCGCGAGTATCGCGGTACGCTCTCGCTCGCCGTCCGTCAGCCTCTGCTGCGCGGGGCGGGCCGCGACATCACTGAGGCGGACATTCAGGTGGCCGAGCGCGAACAGCGGATCGAGCGGCAGCGGTTCATGAAACAGCTGATCGATCTGACGGGTGATGCGGCAGGCACTTACTGGCAGATCTATCGGGCCGACCGGACCGTGCAGATGCGCCGCCAGGGGCTTGATCTGGCCAAGGAGCTGCTGCAGGAGGTGCGTGGTCGGGTCGAGGGCGGCTTCGCCCCCAGGGTGGATCTGCTCGAGGCCGAGCTTGCGGTGGGGTTGCGCGAAACCGATCTTCTGCGCGCGGCGCAGCAGGTTCGCGAGGCGCAGGCGCGTGCCCGCGTGCTGCTCAGCATTCCTGCGGAGCTCGAGGCGGCGTTACGACCGGTGGTTATCGACCTCGATCCGGCACAGTCGACGCTCGCCGGTACGCCCCCCCCCAAACCACCTGCCCATCTGTCCGAGCGCTGGCCCGCGTATCAGATTGCGCAACTCCGGCTTGAGCAGGAAACCATCCGTCTCGGTTACGCCACGAATCAGGAGCGACCCGATGCCGCCATCGAAGTCGGTGCCGGCAGCAACAGCCTGCGGCTGAACCAGATGGGCCACTCGGTCGAAGACCTGGCGCGGCTGCGCCATCCAGGCTGGTATGCCGGTGTTTCGGTTGAGTTCCCCCTGGACAACGGCGCAGCACGCAGCCGCCGGCAGGCACAGACGCTGCGCCTGCATGCTGCGCGGCTGCAGTTGCAGGCTGAGGGCGTGACACTTAGTAACGAGTGGGACAATCGCCGCGGCCAGTTGCTCGCGGCCCTGGACGAGCGCCGCCAGTTACAGCGCGAGGTCGAGGGCCGCATGCGGCTGCTGGAGGCTGAGCGCGAGAACTACCAGATCGGTCGGGTCCGGCTACGAATGCTGCTCGAGGCTCAGGACCGACTTGCGGAGACCCGGATCCGGCTGATCGACGCGGGCGTGCGCGAGCAACTGGCCCTGCTTGCACTGCAGGCTGTGGCGGGTGATCTGCTCGACCGCTTCGACGTCAACACCGCGCCAGCCGATCTGCCGATCGACTCGGCCTCGCGCTGACCCGCGATGAGCGGCACTTTCAGCGAGTCCTGGCATCGCGTGGCGCAGGCGCGGGTGGCGCTTCTGCCCACCGTGGCCGTCAGCAAGCAGCGCTATCGGGGTCAGGTCTGGTACCTGCTGCGCGACACCTACACGCAACGATTCTTTCGCGTGACGCCCCAGGGCTATGCGTTCCTGTCGCGGCTTTCAACCAGCCGGACAGTCGAGCAGGTCTGGGAATCCTGCCTGCGTGACATGCCGACCGTCGCGCCGGGCCAGGAGGAGGTGCTGCAACTGCTCTCCCAGGTCCATCAGTCCAATCTCCTCTATCACGACACGCCATCGGACAGCGAAACGATCTTCAGCCGTTTCCGCGAGCACAAGCGCAAGGAACTGCAGGGCAAGATCCTCGGATTCCTCTCGATCCGTATCCCGGTCTGGGATCCGAACCGCTGGCTCG
>JBIKTA010000032.1:0-11153 GCA_044348315.1 Burkholderiaceae bacterium
GAGACCACGACTTTCTGGCCGAGGATCGGCTCCACCGTCTCGGCAAGCAGACGAACGACCGTGTCGGTGCCCCCGCCGGGTGGCGTCGGGACAATGATCTCGATGGGTTTCGAAGGAAATTTCTCCTGGGCACTGCTCAAGGGCGTGAGGCTTGCGCCGAGGGTGAGTGCGACCGTGGTCATCGCCAGTTTGAACGTCAGTCTCATCGTGTGTCTCCTTGCTGGGATCGTGATTTTGAGTGTGCGGGGATCAGCGCCCCGATCGCGTTGAGCAGCCCCCCCAGATCGGGAGCCTGCTCGATATGCCGGACTTCGTGGATCAGTGCTCGCATGGCCTGCTCGTCCAGACCGGCCTCCGCGCCGAGTTGCAACGCCATTCGACAGGCGGCCGTCCAGTCGAGCACATATCCATCTGGCTTGTGCTCCGCCTTCCAGATGAGGCTTGAGCGGTTGGAGAGGTCCACCTCGATGACCGGATGATAGCGGCCGACTGCCGGGTCCGCCACCACCTCGATCCGCCCGACCAGCGCCAGGACGTCGGCGGCGTCGAAATCGTGCATCCTGCGGTAGCTGAGATCACGGTCCAGCCACGCAAGCGCGGCGCAGAAGGGCGCACTCATGAAGGTCTGAGGGAAGGCGCTGAAGGGCCCCGGGTATCGCACCCCGAAGAAGTCGGCCTCGAAGGGGTGCATCCTGATCGTGATCGATCGGACGGGCTGATCGCCCGCCTCCAGGCTGAGGGCGATGATGCCGCGCACGAGATTGCGATGGAACTGGCAGCAAGGGTAGGGTTTGTAGGTGACCGCGCTGAACTCGAAGCCGTCGTCAAAGCCTGAACCGAGACGACTGAGGGCGAGACCGTTGTCGGCCTCACCGGTTGCCTGAAAGAATCCGGCGGGGCCTTCGAGGCCGTCTGCGGAGATCGCGAGGGGCGCACGCGCGAACTGTGCAGCCGCAATGCCCTGGCTGGCCGCCATGCCGGCGTGCAACAGATACTCATCGGTGCCGGATTCGACGAAACCCCGCAGACCCGACGCGAACTGGGCGGCAATCCCCAGCGCTCGCTCCACGGTCGCCTGATCGCAGTTTCGATTCAGAAGGCGCGATGCGGCGACCGCGGCGCCGAACACGCCGTAAAGCGAGGTTGATCTGAAACCCCTTCGGCTCGAGGCCACGACATGATCGCGTGCGATCCGAAGCGCCACCTCATAGCCCGCAATCAGGGCGAGCAAGAACGCCTCACCACTCGCTCCAGTGGCCTCGGCACACGCGAGCGCGGTGGGGATGACCACCACGCCAACGTGGCCCGCAGGATGTGAGTCCTCCTGAATGCGACGGTGGAGCAGCATGGCATTGGACAGCGCGGCGCCCGCCACCGGAAGCTTTTTCTGGTCGAGGAGCCGCGTGGCGGACCATCGTGCCTGATGACCGGCGACTTCACCGAGCAGGTCCCCGCAGTGGTCATCGGCACGCGCGTCCACGGTCGCGATACCCACTGCCAGTCCGTAGAGCACGCAGGACCGGGCCTTGTCGATCAGGTCCGCGTCGATCCGATCGGCGGAAAGCGTGGCAGCGAAACAGGCAAGTGGAGCGATGGCCGACATTTGAGGCGGTCCGATCAAAGTGCCGGAGGGCCAAACACATCGACGACGACATTGCCTCGATCATCGAGCCGTGCGCTCGAGCCGGGCGGAATCACGATATGGGTGTCGTACTCCTGGATGATCAGCGGCCCGGCCAGCGTGCCCTGTGAAAGCGCTGCGCGCCGGATCACGGGCGTTTGCTGAACCCCCTGCTCGGCGCCGAAGAAGCAGGCCCGGTGTGTCAGAGGGGGCTCGCTCGCGTCCGTTTCCCGCTCCCAGTCGGAAAAGCCGTCCATCGATCGCAAAACCGTGCCGAGCGCCCGGACCGTCACGATGTCGAATTGGCCGCCACGATCCCGGTAGCCGTAGGTGCGTTCAAACTCGGTCTCGAACGCGCCCTCCAGGGCACGCAGGTCAGGAAGGCTGTCCGTGTCGAGGCTCATCGGAACGGTGATTTCTGAGGACTGTCCGCGGTACCTCAAGTCGGCGAAGTATCGGACCGTGATCCGGTCAGGCGCGTAGCCCTCTGCGCTCAGCGCGGCGATCAGGTCGTGGGTCATCGCGGCGATCCCGGCCTGAAGCCGCTCGGTGTCGGGGGCATCAGTTGGGGTCAGAATGGTCCGCGAAGCGTGCTGCTCGACGTCGGCACGCAGCAATCCGAATGCACTGAAAACGCCTGGCGAAGGCGGCACGATCACCGTACGGATACCGAGTTCGCGGGCGACGCCCACCGCATGGATCGGGCCGGCGCCGCCAAAGACCAGCAGTCCGAAATCGGCAGGGTCGCGTCCCCGTTCGACTGAAATCGTCTTGATCGCCCTTACCATGTTTGAATTGGCGATCAGGTGCACGCCGAATGCAGCGTCAAGCACATCCATGCCCGTGGCCTGGCAAAGGTGCTCTTCGATTGCGAGGCGGGCGAGTTCGGGGTCGACCCGCAGCGACCCGCCCGCCAGCGACTCGCTCCCCAGATAGCCCAGCAGCAGGTTGGCGTCGGTGACGGTCGGTCGCGTATTGCCGTGGCCGTAGCACGCGGGCCCCGGCGAGGCGCCCGCGCTGCGGGGCCCCACGCGCATCGAGCCGCCCGAATCGATCGATGCGAGACTCCCGCCGCCCGCGCCGACCTCGGAGATGTCGATCACGGGGATTCTCAGCACGTAGCCATTGCCGCGCATCAGCCGGCTGCTGATCGACACCGCCGACCCGACCTCGTATTCGGTCGCCCGCAGCACCTCGCCTTCCTCGATGATCGAAGCCTTGGACGTGGTGCCGCCCATGTCGAGCGTGAGCAAATTGGCGTATCCGCATTCATGACTGAGCCGCTGGGCGGCAACCACGCCGGCCGCGGGTCCCGATTCGATGATCGTGACCGGCTTGTGGCTCGCCGCGTTGCGGCTGATCAGGCCGCCATTGGACTGCATGACCAGCACCGGCGCACGCGCACCCAGCCGGTCGAGTTCGGTGCGCAACGTGTCGAGGTACCTGCGGATCAGAGGGCCCACATAGGCGTTCACGACGGTCGTGCTGGTACGCTCGAATTCGAGCATTTCCGGGAGGATTTCGTGTGACATCGAGATGCCGATGTCGGGTAGGGCTCGGGCGATCGCGTCCGCGCACAGGCGTTCGTGATGGCCATCGCGATAGGCGTGCAACAAACTGATCGCGACCGACTCGAAGCCGCCCGCTTCAATCGCCGCGACGATCCGCTCGAGGCTCTCCCGGTCGGGGGGTACGATCACCTGCCCGGAGGCGGCGATACGTTCGCGGAATTCGAAACGGTCGCGACGCGGGATCAGTGGAACGGGCTTCTCCCAGCCGAGGTCGTAGGACATCGGAATGCGGATCCGTCTGAGTTCAAGCACGTCCCGGAAGCCCTCGGTCGTGATGAGCGCGGCGCGTGCGCCCCGCCGTTCGAGGATGGCGTTGGTCGCAACCGTGGTCGCATGAACGATCTCATCGATCTGCTCGGGGGCAATGCCATGCTCCGCGCAAAAGCGCGCGATGCCGTCAGTGATGGCCCGGGAAAAACTGTCGGGTGTGGACGGGACTTTGAGCTTTTGCAGGCTGCCGTCCGGCATGGAAAAGACCAGATCCGTGAAGGTGCCGCCGATGTCGACGCCGACGCGCAGGCCTTGGTCGGGCGTATCGGCCGGCGGCTGAGCGGGCTCGTGGCCTTCGCCCGCTGACGACTGGCGTGCTTGAAGCGTGCTCATGACCGGTCACCTCCCTGGGCAGCCTGAAGGCGATCGCGTAGTCGTCCAGTCGCGGCCGAGTCGACCGACATCGTGTCGGGCTCGATCACCACCGCGTACCGCTCGAGAGCGGTCGCGATCGACACCTTGTCGTCGAGCACGTCCTCGAGCACCTTGTCTGGAGGGCGCAGGAGCGGATTGCCAAACCCTCCGCCGCCCGCCGTACGGTGTGTGAATACCTGCCCTTTCTGCAAGGTCCGGGTGAACTTGGTCGGCCATTGCTCCTCGGCCTCCCCCTCTCGCAGGCTGAGATTGGTCGATGCCGCACCGGGCTCGCCGCCGGCGAGCCCGAACGGCGGGAAGCGCCGGCGGTCCGAGCGCAGCTGAAAGCTCGCCTGCTCCCCCAGAAACCGCATCTGCCGTGTGACGCCGAGCCCGCCGCGCCACTGCCCGGCTCCGCCACTGTCGCGCGTGAGCGCATAGCGCTCGATCAGGATCGGCGCGGTGTTTTCGATCATCTCAATGGGTGCGTTGCTGATGTTGGCCGCTGGGTTGGCCACACCGTCGATGCCCTCACGCCCGTGGCCCGCGCCCCAGGCGCCCATGATCGCTTCCCGGAACAGGCTGAACCGCCCCTCGCGATCGGTTGCACCGATGCTGTAGCTGGTCGTGCCGCCCTCTCCGGGGGCCCTGGGCAGATCGGGCCGGGCCTGCGCGAGTGCGCCAAAACAGGCGTCGATCAGACGGAAGCCCGATACGCCTCTCGCCGCAACCGCGCGGGGTCTGTTGGGGTTGAAGACCGATCCCCTGGGCGCGATGACCTCGATCGGTCTCATGAATCCGGAGTTGTTGGGGGCATCCGAATCCATGACTGCTCGAATCGCGAAGTAGACGGCGGACTTGGCAAAGGAGAGCGTCGAATTGATGGCGCCCCGCACCTCAGCGGAACTGCCCGTGAGATCGGCCTCAAGCCGGTCACCCCTGATCCGCAGCGTCACCTCGATCCGAACGGGACGTGCCGGATCGATGCCATCGTCATCGATGTGATCGACATAGTGGTAGTCGCCATCGGGCAGATTGCGAATCGTTCGCCGCGCCTCGCGCTCGGAGTAGTCGAGCAGCGCGTCGAAGCAGCGCTCGAGCTCTTCGATACCGTAGCGGTCGACGAGTGCGATGATGCCGCGCTCGGCAATTCGACAGGCGGCTTCCTGCGCCTGCAGGTCGCCCGATACGGTTCTTGGCACACGGACGTTGCGTTCGATGATCTTGAGCAGCGTGTGGTTGAGCTGGTCGCGCGCATAGAGCTTCAGGATCGGGATCTGCAGACCTTCCTGAAAGATCTCGGTCGAGTCGGCTGCGCTCGAGCCGGGTACGCGCCCACCCATATCGTTGTGATGGGCAACCATCACTGCATAACCGATCAGTCGTTCGCCCACGAAAATCGGCTTGAACATGAAAATGTCGGGCAGATGCATCCCGCCCTGATACGGGTCGTTGAGCACGATCACATCGCCGGGATCGATCGAGTCGCCGAGCTCGTCGATCACGGCCTGCATCGCATCAGGGATCGAGCCCAGGTGCAGAGGGAGGCTCAGGCCCTGCGCAATCAGGCGCCCGTGCCGATCGCAAAAGGCACTCGAGATGTCCATCGTGTCCTTCATGATGGACGAGTAGGCTACCCGTACGACGGTGAGCACCATCTCATCGACGACCGAGCCGATTGCGTTCTTGACGAGTTCGAGCCGTACGGCGTCGATGGGGGCGTGCAAGGTCTGAGTCATTCCGAGTCCCCTCCCTCAGTTCTTCGAGGGGGGCAAAATCCCCGTCGAACCCTCACCGTATTTTCGCTGGATCTGATCCGAGGTGGAGAAGCGCAGCTCGATGGCCTCCACAGCCGGCAGCCCCATGATCTCGTTGAGTTCCTCGAATGACACGGCAAGGTCTTCGCGCTCGACTGTCTCACCGGATTCGATGGACTGATGAAGCGCCTCGAGACCTTTTTTCATCCCGCTGAGGGCGCAAGCCGTCAGCAGCCTCGGGTAGATCACCACCGCGACGCCGAGGTCCTCGAGTTGTCTGGCGGAAAGGAGCGGAGTGGTCGAGCGGCGGCGAATGCCAAAGCCCATGTTCACGCAGAGCGGGCGGTTCACGTTGCGACACACCAGATCGATCTGTTCGCGGGTCATCAGCGCATCGGCAAAGAGCAGGTCGGCGCCCGCCTCGGCGTAGGCATTGAGGCGATCGATGACTTCGGCGATGCCGTGGGTGGCGAGTGCGTCGGTGCGGGACTTGATCACGAACTCGGGATCGACCCGGGCCTGCGCGGCGGCGCGTATCTTTTGGACCATCTCGTCGCGTGGGATCACTTCCTTGCCGCGCATGTGCCCGCATCGCTTGGGCCAGACCTGGTCTTCCAGCATGAAGCCGGCCGCTCCGGCTCGTTCCATCGCCTTCTGGGAAAAGTGGGCGTTGACCGCATTGCCGTAGCCGGTATCGGCATCAGCGAGGATCGCGAGGTTTGTGCATTGCGCCATTGCCCGGATCGCGGCGACGTTCTCCTCGAGTCCCATGATGCCCAGATCGGGTTGTCCGAGCCGGCTTTCGCTGATGCCGCTGCCGGTGGCAAAGACCACCTGGTAGCCCATGTATTCGAGCAGGCGCGCGCTGAACCCATCAAACGCGGCCGGCATGACCGTGATGCCGGGCTTTTCGATGGCGAGGCGCAAGCGCTTCGCGAGGCTGATTGCTGTCATGGCCGACCCTGAAGGAAACAATGTCGGGGGGCAGCTTAGCCTCAAGGCGTTTTTTTATAAATTCATTTTTTTATGCATCAAATGATAAGAAAAACCTATGTTTAAGCGGGGCACGTAGTGCGCGGCGCGCCGCCGCTGCAGCTTGGTGCGCGCTCACACCATCGCCATGTCGCCCTTGCGCTGTGACCAACCGGTGATCCGTGATTCGAGCCAGGCCGAGATCAGGTAGAGCGACACCCCCATGGTGGCGAGAATCACCAGGCCCGCGAACACGAGCGGTACGTCGAAGTTGCCGCTCGCGATGATCATCACGTTGCCGATGCCGCGATTGGCCGCGACCGTCTCCGCGAGCACCGTACCCACGAAAGCGAGCGTGATGGCGATCTTGAGCGAGGCGAACAGGTAAGGCATCGCGCGGGGCAGGCTCACGTTGAAGAGCACGTCGCGTCGGCTGGCCCCGAGCACCTTCAGCACGTCCTCGAGTTCGGGCTCGGTGCTGGCGAGTCCGGTGGCGACGTTCACCACCACGGGAAAGATGCTGATCACCATCGAGGTCAGGATCGCCGGCACCGTGCCGGCCCCGAACCAGACGACAAAGATCGGCACGACCGCGACTTTTGGGATGCTGGAAAAGCCGACCAGAAGGGGGTAGGCCACATCGTAGGCCAGACGGGACGAGCCGATCGCCACGCCAATCACCACCCCCACCAGCACGCCGATCGCAAAGCCCGCGAGCGTGGTCTTGAGAGTCTGGACCGTGTGGGGCCAGAGGAGGGGAAACTTTTCCCAGAGTACTGCGGCAACCTGGCTGGGGCGCGGAAGGATCAGATCGGACACGCCGAAGGCGAGGCAGCCGATTTCCCAGATCATGAAAAATCCGATGAGTGCCATGGCGGACATCATCCGCTGGCGGGCGCGTGCAGAGGCCATCATGCAGCAATCCTTTCGGGGTCGGCTGAGCCTGCGCCCTGATCGTCGGCTCTGGCCTGGGCAATCCGCAGGCGCAGCGCCTGAACGAGCGCCGCCATTTCGGGGGCGTACGAGTCCTCGATCGTGCGAGGACGGGCAAAGGGCACCGCACGCGTTTCAAGAATGCGTCCGGGCCGTGCGCTCATCACGCAGATCCGATTGGCCAGATACGCGGCTTCGCGCAGATCATGGGTGACGAGGACAACGGTCGGCCGGGTATCAAGCCAGAGACTCTGCATGATGGCCCAGAGTTCCTCGCGGGTGAACTGATCGAGCGCACCGAAAGGCTCATCGAGCAGCAGCAGCTGCGGCTCGTGAATCAGCGCCCGGCACAGGGACGCGCGTTGCAGCATGCCACCCGACAGCTGCCAGGGACGCTTGTCGCCAAAACCCTTGAGCCCAACCTTGTCGAGCAGCGCGTCGGCGCGCTCGGCATATTCGCCCCGGCGTTTTTTTGCGTACTGCGCGCGAAATGGCCGCACGATCTTGAGCGGCACCATCACGTTGTCGCGGATGGTGAGCCAGGGCAGCATCGTGGGATTCTGAAAGGCGATCCCGACCCGTACGGCATCGACTTCCCGCAGGCTTGCGCCCGGCTCACGGTCGCGCACCAGCACCACGCCCGAGGTGGGTCGCAACAGCCCCGCCACCAGTTTCAGGATCGTCGACTTGCCGCAGCCGCTCGGGCCGACGAGCGCGACAAAGTCGCCCGACGCGATCGCGAGCGAGGTCTGCGACAGCGCGACGGTGTCGCCCCCATAGCGCAGGGTCACATCGCTGAGTTCGATGAGGGGTTTGCCAGCCATCTCGCTTACTCCGTGCTGTGCGGGGCGTGTCGGGCCCGGTCGATCAGATCCCAGACCTGTTCCTGGGCGCCTTCGGCGGGACGCGCCGTCATCGGCCATCCGGCACCGCTGGCGACGATGGCTCGTGATGTGGTCTCCACATGGCGGGGGCGGGGCGTGGGCATGTTCTGGATGGCTTTGACAGAGCGTCCCCAGCCGCGCGCCGACTCGACCAGTTCGCCCTCACGCATCACGAATCGCCCGCGCACCATCGTGGCCACTGGCGCGCCCTGGATGCGGCGACCATGCCAGGGCGTGATCCGGCTGATCGACTGCAGTCTCCGCTGATCGATGCGCGACTCGCGGGTGAGATCGACCAGCACGATGTCGGCATGTGCGCCCGGGGCGATGCGGCCCTTGAGGGGCCAGATGCCCCAGGCCCGCGCGGGCGCTTCCGCGCTCCACCGGACGTAGTCCATCAAGGATGCCCGGCCGCGGTTGACTTCGGTGAGCATCAGCGACATCTGGGTTTGCACGCCCGGGAAGCCACAGTCGCAGCGCCAGATGTCTTCGCGCGTCTTCTCCTCGGGCGAGTGGGGTGCATGGTCGGTCGCGATCATGTCGATCACCCCTTCGTGCAGGGCCTGCCAGAGCGGCTCGTTGTGGCGCGGCTCGCGGATCGGCGGGTTGACCCGCATGAGTCCAGCTAGGAGCCGCATGTGTTCGGTGTTGAGGAGCAGGTACTGCGGGCAGGTCTCGACCGTCACATCGACCCCGCGCCGCTTGGCCTCGCGCAACACAAAGAGCGAGTCGGCCGCGCTATGGTGTGCGATGTGAATCCGCGCGCCCGTCCACTCCGCGAGGGTGACGACCCGGCCGATGGCCTCGATTTCGGCGACTGCGGGCCGCGCATCGAGGTGGGCAAGCGGGTCGTGACGACCCGCGGCCTTGAGTTGCGCTTCGCGGCGCGCCATGATGGAAGAGTTTTCTGCGTGCACCACCGTGCGGATGCCGTGCCGCGCAAGGATCTCGAAGCCCTCAAGAAGCGCGCCATCGCTGGGTGCAGGCAGATTTCCAAAGGTATTACCCACAAACGCCTTGAAGCTGGTGACCCCGGCTTCCAACAGATCCTCCAGGCGATCGATGGTGTCATCACCGAGCAGGCCGTGAATGCCGAAGTCGACGAATGAGGATTCGGCAGCTTTCTGTTTGATGCGCAGGGCCTCGATCGTGCCGGTCGGAGGGTTGGTGTTGGGCATTTCGAATACCGTGGTCACGCCGCCGCAGGCGGCGGCCGCCGAGCCGGTCGCCCAGGTTTCCTTGTGCGGGTAGCCCGGATCACGGAAATGCACGTGACTGTCGATGGCACCTGGCAGGAGATGAAGCCCCGAGGCGTCGATCCGCTCGCGCGCCGGCGGCATGGCTTCGCGCAGTCCGACGGCCACGATCAGCCCCTGATCGATCGCGACCGATGCCTCGATGATCGCCTGACCGCTCACCACCTGCGCGCCATCGATCACGTAGTCCACTTCAGCACTCATGCATGCATCCTTTCGATGAATGGGGGCACCGGCTCAGAGCATCGCCCAGCCGCCGTCGACCGGAAGGTCCACGCCCGTGATCTGGCGCGCGGCATCGCTTGCGAGAAACAGGCAGGCGTGGGCGACGTCCTGATCGGTCGATACGCGCCGCAACGCGTAGTCGGCAGCGTGAAGCGCCATCGCTTCCTCGAGACTGATCCCGTGTTCGCGGGCCAGGTTGGCGCAGACCTTGTCGCGAAAGCGGGGCCCATCGACCATGCCGGGCGCCACGCAATTGACGTTGATGCCGTGCGGGCCGGCCTCGAGCGCGAGGCTCTTGGTCAGCCCGCGCAGCCCCCACTTCGAGGATGAATAGGCGAGGCGTCCGGCGCGACCCCGCATGCCGAAGGTGCCGCCGACATTGACGATGCGCCCGGACTGTTGAGCGATCATCGCGGGCAGCACCGCGCGGCAGGTGTTGAAGCAGCCAGTCATGTTGAGTTCGACGATGTCGTTGAACTCGTCGGTGGTGGTGTCCCATCCGGTCTTGCCGATCGGACCCGAACCGCCCGCAATGTTGACCAAGACATCGATACGGCCAAAGTGCGCGAGCGCGGACGCAACAGCAGCTTCCGTTTGTGGCCATGAGGTCACGTCGCAGCCGAACACCATTGCTTCGACGCCCAGGGCATGCGACTCGGCTGCGACCGGTTCGATGGCCGCGGTGTCGCGTCCGACAAGCGCAAGTCGTGCGCCTTCCCGGGCGAAGGACAGGCTGATGGCCCGCCCCATTCCCTTGGCAGGTCCGGTGATGAGGACGACCTGTCCGCTCAGATTCAGATCCATTTTGATCGGCTTTCCGTTGATTGAACTGCGATTCAGAATCCGCGGATGCGCTCGGCTGCGGCGGGCATCAGAGAGCGGTTGAACACTTCGTCCACGGCGGGCGTTCGGGGCAGCTGATTGGCTTCTGCCACCAGCTTGATCGCACGTGCGAGGCGCTCGGGATCGACGTCGCCAAAGCCGATTCGGCTGACCTCGGGATGACTCATCTCCTGCTTGATCGTGGCAATCAGGCGTTCGCGCTCGACGTCTCGCTTGAGCAGCGGCTCCCGTTTCATGACCGCATCCATGCCCGCTTCGGGGTTGGCGATGACGTCCTTGATTGCGCGGTTGATCGCTCGCAGGAAGCCCTCCACCGCCTTGGGATTGTCTCGAGCGAGCGCGCGCGAAACCATGATGGTGTTCGAGTAGAGATCCATACCATGATCGCCGTAGCGGATGAAGCGCAGATCCTTGGCCGGGTCGATGCCGACCAGTTTGGCGCTGAACCAGATCGTGTTGATGAAGCC
>JBIKTA010000417.1:0-3355 GCA_044348315.1 Burkholderiaceae bacterium
CTGCAGGATCTTGACCAAGCGGATCCCAAGCCAGATCAAGGCGATCACGCCGATCCAGAAGACGAATTTGCCCATCAGCGCCGCCCCAGCACCACCTCGAGGACGAAGTGGCTGCCAACATAACCGAGCAGCAGCAGGACGAATCCGCCCAGTGTCAGGCGCAAGGCGGTGCGCCCGCGCCAGCCCCACAGCACCCTACCCAGCAGCAGTGCACCGAACACGGCCCAGGATACCAGCGTGAAAACGATCTTGTGGTTGAGCGTAAGCGGCCGCCCAAAGACCTGCTCAGAGAAAAAGATCCCCGACACGGCTGTAACCGTCAGGCAGATGAAACCGATGCTGATCAGGCGAAACAGGATCCGTTCGAGTGCGAGCAGCGGAGGCAACCCATCGAGCAGGCGCGCCCCCCAACGCCCTGGCAGGGGGAGCCGGCCATGGAGTGAGCGCTCGGCCGCCGCCATCAGCAGCGCGTGGAGCGCTGCAAGCGCGAGCACGCCGTAGGCGAGCGTTCCGGCGATCAGGTGCGGTGCGAAAAGCGGTCGTCGCGCGGTTTGCGCGAGCTCGGCCCCTGGGAAGAACAGAGGCAGCAGCGTCACAATGGCCGCGATCGGCAGCAGGAGGGTGCGGAGCGCCCGCAGACCCACCGTCAGCCCTTCGAACCACATCACCGCAACGCCGATCCAGAGCGTGGCCGAAAGCACGAACGCGAAGCCGAAACTCCAGCCCTCGGCCGTACGGGTGGCGAGCAGAAGCGAACCCGCATGGAGCGCCAGTGCCGCGATGAGCCACGGCAAAGCCTGCCGCTCACCCATGCGCCACGCGGCGAGGTAGAGCAGCGCAGGCGCTGCGAAGACCAGAACCATTAGAATGCTCACCCGACCAGTTTACCCCACTACCCATGCTTGATAATCTCACCCAACGGCTCTCCCGCGTGGTCAAGACCATGCGCGGTCAGGCTCGCCTGACCGAGGCCAATACTCAGGAGATGCTGCGCGAGATTCGCGTCGCCTTGCTTGAGGCCGATGTCGCCCTGCCGGTCGTGCGCGATTTCATCAGCCGGGTGCGTGAGCAGGCGCTCGGCCAGGAGGTGGTGGGCAGCCTCACGCCTGGACAGGCGCTCGTGGGGGTCGTGCATCGCGAACTGACCGCCTTGATGGGCGGCGCGGGCTCGGAGCTCAACCTGTCTGTCCAACCGCCCGCGGTGATCCTGATGGCGGGTCTGCAGGGTGCGGGCAAGACGACGACGGTCGGGAAACTCGGACGCTGGCTGCGCGAGACCGGTCGCAAGAAAGTGCTGACGGTGTCTTGCGACGTGTATCGGCCGGCCGCGATCGAGCAGCTTCGGGTCGTGTCCGAGCAGGTGGCCGTCGATTTCTTCCCGTCTGAAACCGGGCAGGCACCGATCGATATCGCCCGTGCGGCGCTCCGCTGGGCGCGTACGCACTACCACGATGTGTTGATCGTCGACACCGCGGGTCGGCTCGCGATCGACGAGCTGATGATGCGCGAGATCAGCGGGCTTCATGCCGAGCTTCAGCCGGTCGAAACCCTGCTGGTCGTTGACGCGATGCAGGGTCAGGACGCGGTCAACACCGCCCGTGCCTTTGCCGAGGCGATTCGGGTGACCGGGGTCGTGCTGACCAAGCTTGATGGCGACTCGAGGGGTGGGGCGGCACTTTCGGTCAAGGCCGTGACCGGGGCCCCGATCAAGTTTGCGGGCGTGGGCGAAAAGCTCGACGGACTCGAAATCTTCCAGCCCGAGCGCATGGCGCAACGCATCCTCGGCATGGGCGATATCGTCGCCCTGGTTGAGGGTGCGACCCGAGCCGTGAACGAGGAGGAGGCGCAGCGCCTGGCCGACAAGCTCAAGCGCGGGAACCGTTTCGATTTGAACGACTTCGCCATGCAGTTGGGCCAGATGAGCAGGATGGGCGGTTTGAGCTCGCTCCTTGACAAACTGCCTGCTCAATTTCAGCAGGCCGCCGCGGGTACCGACATGGGCCAGGCCGAGCGCCAGATGCGTCGCATGCAGGGGATCATCTGTTCGATGACCCCTGCCGAGCGTTCGCGACCGGAGTTGATCAAGGCCTCGCGCAAGCGCCGCATCGCAGCCGGCTCCGGTGTTCCGGTTCAGGAGGTCAATCGCCTCCTTGCCCAGTTTGAACAGATGCAGACCATGATGAAGCGGATGCAAAAGGGCGGAATCGCCAAGATGATGCGTGGTTTCAAGGGCATGATGCCCGGCATGCGCTGAGGTCCGAGGGCCGCGCCTGACCCTCAGCCCAGGACCTTGCCTGGGTTCATGATGCCGAGCGGGTCGAGCGCCTGCTTGATGCGGCGCATGAGTGCGATCTCGACCTTTGACTTGTAGCGGGCGGCCTCGTCCCGCCGCAATTGTCCCAGACCATGCTCGGCGGAAATCGACCCGCGCTGTGCCACGACCTCGTCGTGAACGATGCGATTGATGTCATCCTGCAAGGCAAGAAAGGCGGCCTCATCCCGATCACCGTGTGCGGGCGACACGTTGTAGTGCAGGTTGCCATCGCCCAGGTGGCCGAACACCACGGGCCGTACGCCCGGGTAGGCGCGTGCAAGCGCTGCGCCCGCCGTATCGACAAAGCTCGCGATCTGGGAAATCGGCACTGAAACGTCGTGCTTGATGTTTTTGCCCTCGGCGCCCTGGGCCTCGGAAATGTTTTCTCGCAAGGCCCAGAGCGCGCGCGATTGAGCGATCGATGCGGCGAGCACGGCTTCGGTGATGAGTGAGGCGTCGAAGGCCTCCTCAAGCAGGGCTTCCAGCGACGCTCGGGCGGCCGACTCGTTCTCAGGGTGCGAACATTCGAGCAGGACGTAATAGGGGCTGCGACTTGCAAAGGGAAGCCGACAGTCGGGGAAATGGTGCTCCACCAGCCTGATGCACAGATCCGACATCAGTTCGAACGCCGTGAGCGTAGCCGAGAGCCGGCGCTGCGCGCGCTCAAGCAATGCGAGGGCAGCATGGGGGTCTGCCACCGCGACCAGCACGGTGACCTGACCGGCGGGCATCGGGAAGAGCTTGAGCGTTGCCGCGGTGATGAGGCCGAGCGTGCCTTCTGCGCCGATGTAAAGGTCGCGCAGATCGTAGCCCGTATTGTCCTTGCGCAGGCCCCGCAGCCCATCCCAGATCTCGCCCTCGGCGGTAACGACCTCAAGCCCCAGACAAAGCTCGCGCGCATTCCCATAGCGGAGTACTTGCACGCCCCCCGCATTGGTCGAAAGGTTGCCCCCGATCGTGCAACTGCCTTCTGCGGCCAGCGAAAGCGGGAAGAGTCGTCCCGCCTCGGCCGCTGCACGCTGGAGGTCAGCCAGGATGCAG
>JBIKTA010000418.1:0-3343 GCA_044348315.1 Burkholderiaceae bacterium
AGTTCAATCGCGCCTACCGGATGACGATCGTTAAAGAAACTGGCGAGGCGTCGTGGCGCATGGTGCCGACATAGGCGACGCAAACGGCCCATAGCCGCAATTACGTCAACCAGGCTTGTTTTTCACCGATATGGATCACATCGTCATCCGGCGCGAAGAATACGTAAGCGGAACTCGCGAGCGTCCGGAGATCGGCATCTTTACTCAAGCCCATCAGACCAGACATCCGGTTCCCTGGGGGCAAATTGCTGTCGGCGACACGGTCTGGATGAAGTGGTCGAGCGGTCCCATCGTTGCGGCGGCCACGGTTCAGGGATTCCGGCAAATTGAGTCCTGCTCGGCCGAGCGGTTACGGCAGATGACAGTCGGCTCAAACCTTTTCGACCTGCGCGACTATTGGGAATCGTTGCCCCCTGCGTTCAGCGCAGTCGTGATCTGGCTCGAGGACGAGCGCTGGCTGGACAAGCCAATCGTCCCTGGCGCGAGGAGTCGGGGGGAAAGTTGGGTGCCTTTGAAGACCCAGGCCCTGCGGGACGCGTGGCTAGCGTCCCCGACCGTCGCCCAACCCGCAGGAGAGAGGCGCCCAGGGACGCGTACCCGCACGATCGGCTATGCCCTCAGATTTCAGGTCTTGCGGCGGGACAGCTTCACTTGCCAGTACTGCGGTCGCAAGCCTCCCGAGGTGAAGCTGCATATCGACCATGTCACCCCATGGTCCGCTGGGGGCCAAAACACCCTCAACAATCTTCGAACATCGTGTGAGGCCTGCAATCTTGGAAAGGGAGCCAACCGGCTGTGATGGGGGCTCGCTGCCGCAGTTGCGCTGAGAAAGAGCCCACGCGCCCAGATCAACGCGTTCGCCAACCTGCACCGCCCCACCAACCCATGTCACGAACTGCTCTCCGTGACACACGTATAAGCCATTGAATGATCGAGCCTTCTGCGTGTGTTGAAGTGGACGAGTTTATATAGGCTTCGAGAGAAGGAGAGCGGAACAGGGTCGAACGCTCGACACTCGCAGCCGATGCGGAAATTGCGCGGCACACGCAGAACGGCCCGCTCTCCCGCGTGGCGCGGGGCCTCCGAAAATGAAAACGCCCAACCGAGAACGGTCAGGCGTTGTGTATTGGTGGAGCGGAGGAGGATCGAACTCCCGACCTTCGCATTGCGAACGCGACGCTCTCCCAGCTGAGCTACCGCCCCGAAGCTGTCTACTATACCATGGGGCGCGGGCGCCCGGTTCGGACCACCCGTATCGGCCCCCGTGCGGTGCCTACTGAGGACAGTTCCGATGATCGATTTCGACCCCGCTTTCCTGGACCGGGACTACAACCCCCGGTCGTCCGTAGCCAACGTGCCCGAGCTCTTCGCAAAATGGCGCGAACGGGCGGAAGCGGCCCGCGTGGTGAGCCTGCATGCGCGACTCGACCTGCGCTTCGGCGAAGCAGCGGCCGCGACCTGCGACGTTTTCCCTGCAGCCTGGGCGAGCGGGACGGCCGCGCCGCTGCTGGTCTTCATCCACGGCGGCTACTGGCGCATGATGGACAAGGCTGACTTCTCGTGGGTTGCGCCGCCCTTCAACCAATCGGGGGTGGCGGTCGCCGTGCCGAACTATTCCCTTGCGCCGGCTGCGACCCTCGAAACCATCGTTGCCGACATGCGCGCCTGCTTGGCCTGGCTATGGCGCGAGGGCGCAAGGATGGGATTCGATCGGGACCGGATCGTCGTCGCGGGCCACTCGGCCGGAGGCCACCTCACCGCGATGATGATGGCCACCGACTGGCCCAGCCTGGACCCACGATTGCCCGCCGATCTGGTGAAGGGAGGCGTGTCGATCAGCGGCCTCTTCGATCTGCATCCGCTCTCGCGTGCACCCTTCCTGATGAAGGACCTTAATCTCGACGATGCCCGCGCCGCCGCATTGAGCCCGGCACTGCTTGCGCCCGCGACCGGCGCGCCACTCATCACCGCAGTGGGTGACGATGAAAGCAGCGAGTTCAAGCGTCAGACCCGCTTGATCCGCGAGCGCTGGCCGGTCAACGCGGCCGCAGGTCGCGACCTGCCGCTCCCGGGCCGCAATCACTTCAGCGTCTGCGATGCGCTGGCCGAGACGGGCCACCCCCTGCACGACATCACGCTGGACTTGCTGGGCGTTGCTCGCCCACGCAGCTGACGGGCGCAGCCCGCCGATCCAGCCGAGCGCTTAATCGGCGAGCGCGGCCAACTCCGGCCCCGCCCCGGGCCGGCCGGGCCTCAGGCCCGTGCCTGCTGAACTGAACGGATGTTCAGCCGGGTCTCACGCGCAGCATGAGCTGCCTGCGCGGCGAAATCATCGCCCCGTCCGGCATACAGGATGGCGCGCGACGAGTTGATGATCAGCCCCCAGCCCTCCGCATCGATCCCGGCATGAACGGTGGCTTCGACATCGCCCCCCTGCGCACCGATGCCGGGCACGAGCATCGGCAGTCCAGGTGCTAGCGCCCTGACGCGCGCGAGTTCATTGGGAAACGTGGCGCCGATCACCAGGCCCAACTGACCTGTCGTATTCCACGGACCGGCCGCAAGCCTCGCGACCCGCTCGTAGAGCGCTTCGCCTCCGACATCGAGCGCCTGGAGGTCGGAGCCGCCGGGATTGGAGGTGCGGCACAGGAGGATCACGCCCCGCCCAGGCCAGGCGAGCCAGGGCTCGATCGAGTCAAAGCCCATGTAAGGGTTGACGGTGACGGCATCGGCCCGATACCGCTCGAACGCCTCGATCGCATAGCGCTCAGCGGTCGATCCGATGTCGCCACGTTTGGCATCGAGAATGACCGGAATGCCGGGGTGCTGCTCATGGATGTGACGGATCAGGTCCTCGAGCGCATCTTCCGCCCGAATAGCTGCGAAGTGGGCGATCTGCGGCTTGAACGCGCAGACCTCCTGGGCCGTTGCATCGATGATGGCCTTGCAGAACTCGAAGACTGCACGCTCGCCCGTGCCCAAGGCGGCGGGAATGCGGGCAAGGTCCGGGTCGAGGCCCACGCACAACATCGATTGCGCGCGAAGGCTCGCGCTTCTGAGGGACAATACGAAATTCAAGATGAGGTTCCCTTTCGTCAATGTTGCATTATCCGATGTCCAGCGCCAACCGGCTCGACCGGGCCGCGCCGCACGGGCCCCGCATGAACGCGCATTCAGCGCGGAGCCGCTCTTGACCGGCCCCTCTCGCGTGCCCGTTCGCGATCTCTGGCTGGTGGCGGTGATTTCCCTGATCTGGGGACTCAACTGGACGGCGATGAAGACCGGTGTCACCGAACTCCCCGCGATGACGTTTCGGGCGGTTTCGATGCTTTTCGGTGTACTC
>JBIKTA010000419.1:0-3337 GCA_044348315.1 Burkholderiaceae bacterium
TGTGGAGCGGCGCATCCTGCATCTTGGAAATCGCGCTGGTCAGCCGAGGCCAATCGTCGTCCACCAGACGCCCGGTGCGCACCCTTTGCTGGTCCAAGCGTCCGGAGGAACACAGCATCCGCAACGCGAGCTGCGTGGCGCCCATCTCCATGCTGAACACTGCAACCGGCAACTGCTGCTCCATCGCAACGTGTTCGCCGATGTTGAGCGCGAAACTGGTCTTGCCCATCGAGGGGCGTCCAGCGACGATGATCAGATCGCCAGGCTGCATGCCCGAGGTCATGCGGTCGAGATCGACGAATCCGGTCGGGACACCCGTCACGTCATTGGGATTGTCCTGGTTGTAGAGCTCGTCGATGCGCTCGACCACCTTGCCCAGCAGGTCCTGAAGCGGCTGAAAGCCAGTCTGCCCACGAGCGCCCTCCTCGGCGATCCGGAAAATCTTGCTCTCGGCCTCGTCGAGTAGCTCCTTGGTGTCCCGGCCCTGAGGATTGAGCGCAGAGGTTGCGATCTCATCCGAAGTCGAGACCAGACGACGAAGAATCGCCCGGTCACGGACGATCTCGGCATAGCGCCGGATGTTGGCTGCGGACGGCGTCTCGGTCGCGAGCGAGGACAGGTAGGCCAGTCCACCGGCTTCGTCGGCCACGCCGTTGGTCTGAAGCGCCTCGAGCACGGTGACCACGTCGGCCGGCTGAGTCCGCTCGATCATCCGGGAAATCTGGCGCCAGATCAGTCTGTGATCGTGGCGATAGAAATTCTCTTCGCGCAGCAGGTCGGCCACGCGATCAAAGGCGGAATTGTCGAGCAGCAGGCCCCCCAACACCGACTGCTCCGCCTCAATCGAGTGCGGCGGAACACGCAGCGCGGCGATCTCGGGATCAGACATCATCAATGCCGAAAAAAGAAGAACCCCGCCGGGTGCCCAAACACGATACTGCGATCGCGATGGGCGAGGCGGGGTGCATGACCCGGGCGCGGTACGGTATCAGGCCGGTTCAGCCAGTACCGAAACCGTGATCTCGACCACGATATCGTGGTGAAGGGCGATCTCGAGCTTGTGATCACCGATGGTCTTCAGCGGACCGGAAGGCATCCGTACCATCGCGCGCGCCACCTCGAAACCCTCGCGGGCAAGACCCTCGGCCACATCGAAATTGGTGACCGAACCGAATAGCCGCCCGTCTACGCCCGCCTTGACTGTGGTCTTCCAGGTGTAGCCCGAAAGACGTTCGCCAAGCGATCGCGCGGCACCCAACTTGTCGGATTGGATCTTTTCGAGCTCAGCCCTGCGCGCCTCGAACTCCTTGAGCGCAGAATTGGTGGCACGGCGTGCCTTGCCCTGGGGAATGAGAAAATTGCGCGCGAATCCGTCCTTGACGCGCACGACGTCGCCGAGCTGGCCCAGATTGACGACGCGCTCCAGCAGGATGATCTGCATGTTTCGCCTCTTCAGTGATTGTCGGTGAAGGGAAGCAGCGCAAGGAATCTCGCGCGCTTAATTGCCTCGCCCAACTGGCGCTGATAACCCGCGCGGGTGCCAGTGAGACGGGCGGGAATGATCTTGCCGGTTTCGGTGATGAAATCCTTCAGCGTATCGACGTCCTTGTAGTCGACCCACTCGGCCTTCTCGGCTGTGAAACGGCAGAACTTACGGCGCTTGAAGAGCGCGCTCTGCGAGTTGCGGCGGACTTTCTTGTCCTTGGCACCACGACGCATGACCATGATGAAAACCTCGATTAATGATTGATTCGTTGGGTACGGCGGCCGAAGGGCTGAGCGCTGTCAGTGAGTGCGCGAATCCAGCAGGGTAAATCGGGTCACGTGCAGGCGAAGACTTTTGGAACCCTTGCGCCGGGGCGCGAGGAAACCCTGGGCCTGGATCTGCGCACCGAGCGGCAATCGCTCGAGACGCTCGGCCTGATCCCCTGCAAAGCGAACAGCAAGATCGAACTCAACCTGCCGATCATGACCCGCCTCGTGCTGAACCGACTCGTGCGCGAGTACGGCGTCGATCACGGGAATTCCGGCTGGCGTGTAGCGCAATGGCTCACGACCGGTCAGAGTGGCCCTCATCGACACGATCAGTGACTCGTGCTCAACCAAGACACGCGCGCGCCGCTCAAGCGCTCGGAGCCATATCGACCGGCTGGGCCGGCGCAGGCGCGGGCGCAGGCGCGGTATCGCCCGACAACTTGCGAGCCTCCTCGCGCTGAATCTGCTTCCACATCGGCGACGGCCCGGTATGAGCGCGCTTCATTGCAATCGTCAGGTGGCGCAGCACCGCGTCATTGAAACGGAACGCATGCTCGAGCTCGTCAAGGACGGGCTTCCCGCACTCGATGTTGAGCAGGACATAATGGGCCTTGCCCATTTTCTCGATCGGATAGGCCAGCTGCCGGCGGCCCCAGTCCTCGACTCGATGGATCTTGCCCTGCTGGGCTTCGATCATCGCCTTGTAGCGGTCGATCATCGCGGGGACCTGCTCGCTCTGATCGGGGTGAACGATCAGCACGATCTCATAGTGACGCATTGATACTCCTTGTTATGCTGGGAAACGGAGCCCGCTCGAGAAGACTCAAATGCCTTCGCGAAACCAAACCCCGCAACAGTCACCGGAAAGCGTCCGGGCCGCCCCCTGGACAGGACGCCCGCTGACGCGAACCGGCTGGAGCCGCCCGCGCAGATGGAACCTCGCGAGAGGGCAACGAACCCGGTGCTACGCTTGAAAGCAGACGCCTCGGCCGCCGACCCGAAGCGTCAAAGTGGGTCGTGCGGCAGGGAATCTGAAATAATAGCGTCGTTCAGGCCCCCGGGCAAATCCCGAGGTCGTTTCGAGATAAGGTTTGACCATGTACGAATCAGACATCACCCGCTTTCTGCGCGAATTTAAAGACACGCGACCACAACTCGAGGACGAGCAACGACGCAACCGCGCGACCTGGTGGGACCGCCCCCAGGACCCCGACGCCAACCGCCAGTTCAGGCAGTCGCGCGTGCCACAGCCCCCCTACGTCTACTCGACCGAATCCTGAGCGTGACCGAGTCCGATGCCGTACAGCCGCCGCAGCCGGGCGAGCAACTCGAGCTCAAGATCATCGCTCGCCTGTATGGCGAACCGCTCGACCGGCTGCCTCAAGACCTCTTCATCCCGCCAGACGCGCTGGAGGTCTACCTCGACACCTTCGAAGGGCCGCTCGACCTGCTGCTCTACCTGATCCGCAAACAGAACTTCAACATTCTCGACATCCCGATGGCCGAGGTCACCCGCCAGTACCTCGGCTACATCGAATCCATCCGCAACCGAGATCTTGAACTGGCTTCGGACTACCTGCTG
>JBIKTA010000420.1:0-3332 GCA_044348315.1 Burkholderiaceae bacterium
TGCGTGCCCCCTTGCCCGGTCGACTGCATCGTGCTCGAACCGGTACCGGGCGATGAAGTCTGGACCACTAAACAGGCCAGTCAGGCTCGCTCTCGCCATCAGGCCCGGCAAGCGCGGCTGGCCCGTCGGGAACTCGAGCGGGCTCGCGAGCGTATTGCCCACGGTAATCAAAAGCTCGCCGAGCTCGATGCGGAGCATGGCCCGGGCACGCCGCCCTCCGAGGTCGCTGCCCCAGCTGACGCTACCTTGGCCTCCGATTCAGCCTCCGATGTCGCGCTCAACCGCAAGCGCGCCATCATCGAGGCCGCCATTCGCCGGGCACGCGAGCGGCTGGGCGAGGCCGCTGCATCGAGTGAGTCAGGAGCGGCTTCGTGATGAACGCCGACAAACGGCGCGAGTGTTTTATTCGCTTTCGCGAGGCCAATCCCCATCCGACCACTGAACTCGAATACCGGAACGCGTTCCAACTCCTCGTGGCCGTCCTGCTTTCGGCGCAGGCCACCGATCGAAGCGTGAACATTGCGACGCGCAAGTTGTTCCAGGTCGCCGATACGCCCGCGGCGATCCTCGCGCTCGACGAGGAGGGTCTGTGCGATTTCATCCGAACGATCGGGCTTTACCGTTCAAAGGCGCGACATCTGCTGGCAACCTGCCGGATACTCCTCGATCAGCACCAGGGTGAAGTGCCGCGTGAGCGTGACGCGCTCGAGGCACTGCCGGGCGTCGGGCGCAAGACCGCCAATGTGGTCCTCAACACCGCTTTCGGGCAGCCGACCATGGCTGTCGATACCCATATTTTCCGAGTGTCGAACCGGACAGGGCTCGGCAAGGGTAAGACGCCTCTCGCGGTGGAGGAGCAGTTGCTCAAGCGCATTCCAAAAGAATTTCTCCAGGATGCCCACCACTGGCTGATTCTCCACGGGCGCTACGTGTGCAAGGCGCGTAAGCCCGAATGCTGGCGCTGCCTGGTGGCTGACCTCTGCAGTTATCGGACCAAGACACCCGCTCCCGCTTCCCCCTAGGTCGCCCATGTTCAATCCCACACAGCAGGAGGTTCGTCGCTTCTTCTGCTCGGTTCGTACCAAGCAGCGTGAGGGCACTCTGCTCACGCCGCTCGAAGATCTCGCCGGGGGGTGGATTGCCGAGCATCCCGAGTACCACGCAGCGCTCGACGATGCACAGACTTCGCTTGAGCGTGCCTTTGATGGCGCAGACGGAGCGGGCAACCCCTTCCTCCACCTCTCGATGCACCTGGCGATCTCCGAGCAGCTGTCGATTGACCAACCGCCCGGGATCTGCGCGCATTTTCAGATGCTCGCAAATCGTCTGGGCAGCGAGCATGCTGCGGCCCACGCGGTGATGGAGTGCCTGGGCGAGGTGCTTTGGCAGGCCGAGCGAAGTGGCCGCCCCCCGGATGGTGTCGCGTATCTGGATTGCCTTGCCCGCCGCGCGCGCTGAGGCCGCGAACCCCACAGCGATGCGCATCGAGTAAGACGACTGCGTCCCCCTCCATCCTGTCCGCTTCGAAAACCCCCCATTCGGTTCCACGCCAGAGACCTGCTACGCTTGACTCATCATGTTCGAAAGACTGCTGCCCCGCGAGGACCGATTCTTCGACCTGTTCAACCGTCATGCCGACGAGATCGTGGCCGGCGCCCGGGCGCTTGCCGACCTGATGACGGGTTATCGTGAGGTGGCCTCCCGCGCACGCCACATCGACGAGATCGAGCGGGCAGAAAAAGCGGCTGACCGTCTGACGCACGAGACGCTCAAGCTGCTGCACGGCACCTTCATCACACCCTTCGACCGGGACGATATCCACAAGCTGATCTCGACGATGGACGATATCCTGGACCTCATTCAGGATGTGGCCGAATCGGCGATGCTCTACGATCTGCAGCGCATCACCCAGGAAGCCCAGCAGCTCGCCGAGATCACAGGCATGTGCTGTCAGCGTGTCCGTTCGGCTGTGCAGATGCTCTCAAACATCGAAGATCAGGCCGAGGCGATACTGCGCACCTGCCAGGAGATCGATCAGCTCGAGTCGGACGCCGATCGGGTGATGCGGGCGGGGATGTCCCGGCTGTTCCGCGACGAGACCGATGTCCGCCAGCTCATCAAGCTCAAGGCCATTTACGAGCTGCTCGAAGAGGTCTCCGACCGCTGTGAGGACCTCGCCAATCTCATCGAGGGCATCGTCCTCGAGAACGCCTGATTGCGCAGATCAGGCGATGGAATTGCTGCAGATCGGTCTTGGCACGCTGGTCCTGATGATCGCACTCACCCTTGCGATGAGTTTCGTCGGGGCGTGGCAGGCGGCGGCCTCTTCGGTTGAAAGTGTGATCTCGACGGGGGCGCTGCGCCCCGCCCACGCCGTGATCCTCGCGGCCAGTCTCAACAGCCTCGGACCGTTTTTGCTCACGCCGGCCATCGCAGCGCTGGTCGCGACTGGCCTGGTCGATCCCGGCAGGGTTGACTCCGCCTGCGTACTGGCCGCCCTGGCTACCGCGCTTGCGTTCGCAGTGGTGGGCGCTCGTCTGGGCCTCTCGCCCAATTCAACGCATACGGCGCTCGGCGCACTGTTGGGTGCCAGCATCGCAGCGCAGGGTTTGGGCGGGCTCTCGGTTGCCGGCGTATCGATGCTGCTGACCGCCAGTGCCCTGGCACCGGCTGCCGCCTTCACGTGCGCTGCAATGGGATGGATCGTCCTTGCGCACCTGCTTCGCTGCAGCAACCCGCGCGTGACAGACCGGTTCGCGCGTAAAACGCAGTGGCTGACCTGCGGCGTCTTCAATGTTGCCCGGGGTAATCAAATCGCCCACACGGGTTTGGGTCTGATCTGGCTCGCGCTGATCATCTCTGGCCTCGTCGCGGCCGACGACGCGGCGCCTGGTTGGGTGTTCTCGGTCCTGGTCGCGTTGGCAGTTGGAGCGGGCACGCTGGCGGGCGGATTCGCCCTGATCCGACAGCACCGATTGAGCAGGGCCCGCCTGCGTCCGGCTCAGGCGGCCTGTGCAGAGGCTGCAGCAGCATTCATTCTGGCCGCGACCTCGAGTGCTGGCATCCCCGTGGCAAGTCCACACGTTCTGACCGCGTCCACGCTCGGTGCCTCCCAATCGGGCAGACCTTCGCTCAAGCACTGGGGCATCAACGCACGCGTGCTGGCGACCGCCGTGCTGTCGCTGCCCGGGGCGGCTTTGGTGGGCGCCGTCATCTGGCGAATCATTCGGACACTGATCGCCTGATCAGAGGCGACGCGAGGGGAGGCTCCCACGTCGTCCCTGAAACCCCGACCGATCAGGCCGGCGAGGCCGCCTGCCAGGCATCCAGAA
>JBIKTA010000033.1:0-11070 GCA_044348315.1 Burkholderiaceae bacterium
GATCCGACCGGCGTCCGCTTCGACCTGTTTCGTAATGCGGCGATCAAGAGTTTCGAGATCTCGATCGAGACCGCCGGCAAGCTGATCCGCAAAGCGCTAAGGGAATTCGCCGGAACACCCCGTGTGATCGATGCGCTGGTCTTCAATGAACTGTTGCGAGCGGCCGGCAAGCATGGCCTGCTGAGTCTGGGCGAGGTCGAGCGCTGGCTGCGCTATCGCGCCAACCGCAATTCAAGCGCGCACGACTACGGCGTGGGTTTTGCCAATGAAACGCTGGCGCTGCTGCCCGCTTTCATTATCGATGCCCGTACACTCGCTGCGGCGCTGCAGAGGCTCTTCGATGAACGCGCTGGATGAACAGGCCCCCATGATGCTCTCCTCCCGGCATCGGGAAGAGGTCATGGCGATCCTGGCAAGGCACGCGCCCAATATCGAGGTGCTGGCCTACGGCAGCCGGGTGACAGGCCGGGCGCAGGCCTGCAGCGATCTCGACCTGGCGCTGCGCGAACCAAAGAACCCCATGCGCCCAACCGGACTGGCATCGGCCGTGCGCGAGGCGTTCGTGGAATCGCTCCTGCCCTTTTCGGTAGACGTCTGCGAGTGGGCGCTGATCCCGGAATCGTTCCGCCAGACGATCAGCGCCCGCCACATCCGCCTGCAAGGCTCATGACGATCAGATCAGGCCGATCAGTCGACCTTCGCGCCTGAGGCCTTGACCGCCTTCGCCCACTTCTCGGTTTCCGATTTGAGGTAGGCATTGAGCTGAGCGGGCGTCATGACCATGGGTTCAGTGCCCAGTGCCGCGTACCGAGCCTTGATTTCGGAACCCTGGAGCAGCTTGTTGATCTCGGTATTGAGCTTGTCGATGATGGCCTGAGGCACCTTGGCGGGCGCAGCCATGGCCACCCAAGGCACCGCCGAGAAACCGGGCACACCGCTCTCGGAGATGGTCGGAATATCGGGCAAGGCGGAAGTCCGCTCCGCACTCGACACGGCGATCGCACGCAGACGGCCATCGCGGATCAGGGGCAAGGTGCCCGCCATCGTCTCGAACATCACGTCCATGCGGCCGCCCACGACATCGGCCACGCCCGCAGGGCCCCCCTTATAGGGCACATGCTGCATGTCGATGCCGGCCGCAAGCTTGAAGCTTTCGGTGGCGAGATGATTGGTCACACCGCTGCCGCCTGAAGCGTAATTGAGCTTGCCCGGGCTGGCCTTGGCTGCGACGATCAAATCCCTGATGTTCTTGAAGGGCGAGGCAGAAGGCACGATCACCGCATAGGGCACGATCCCCAGCCCGGAAACCATCGCAAGATCGCGCGATACATCGTAGGGCAGTTTGCTGTAGAGCGAGGGGTTGACCGCGAGCGGACCGCTCGAGGTGGCAAGCAGCGTATACCCGTCAGGGGTCGCCTTGGCCGCCATTTCGGTCGCGATGATGCCGGCCGCGCCCGGACGGTTTTCCACGACGAAATTTTGCCCCAAGGTCTTGGTGAGCTCGGTCGCCACTGCTCGGGCGAGCAGGTCGGTCGCCTGGCCTGGAGGAAAGCCAAGCAGGATCCGAACCGGCTTGTTGGGGTAGCCCTGGGCCGCGTCGGCCTGGGCCTGGGCCTTTGACATGAGGCCAGCGGCCATCAGGCCCGCAAGGGTAGCGGCGAGAATGACTGATCGCATGATGATCTCCTCCTTATTGGTCGATAAACGACTGGTTGCTTGAAACGAAAGCATAGCCTGAAAGATCGAGCTGGAACGCTGCCGTGCACGCCAGCCTCCTCCAGGACAACGGACCGCTAAAGCATCGCACCTCTCGCACGAATCGGCCAGATGACTTCGACCACGCCGCCTCGAACCACGACCAGTTCGTCATACAGGTTGACGGTGGGGTCGCAGTGCCCGGGCACGAGCAGCAGTTTGTCGCCCAGCGCGAGCTCGGCAGAGGGGTCTATCGCAATCACGCCGTGCTCGTCCGAGGCTTTCAGGTAGTTGAGGCCCGGACGCTGCCAGACCGCTGGCATGCCGCTGTCGACACTGGAGGCCTTGAGCCCCGCGTCAACGACCGCGCGCGCCGGGTGGGTGCGACTCATCACTGTCGTCAGCACGAATAGCGCGTGTTCAAAATGAATGTCGCCCTCGGCACTTCGATTGTCTGCATAGTCGCGATCCATGAAGATGTACGAGCCCGGCTGCAGTTCGTCCCAAACGCCGGAATCGCGCTCATGCCGGAAGGTTCCCGTGCCTGCCCCGGTGATCAGCGGACATGGCAGGCCCAGCGAATCGAGCAACGCTCGGGCCGCCCGAGCCTGATCGGTCGCGTGACCGATCGCGGCGGCACGCTCGCCCGGGTCACGCATGTGCTGCGCGGGCCCGTGATAGACCTGCAAGCCGGCAAAGTTAAGAGCTGGCGCGCCCGCTATGGTCTTTGCCAAGGCACGCAGCGCATCGCCCACCGGCACCCCGCACCGGCCCCCGACATTGACCTCGATGTACACGTCCATGCGCGCACCCGCCCGGTCGAGGGCTGCGGCCAGCGCCCGAACCTGCTCGGGCTCATCGACCAGGACGCCCATTCGGGCACGTCGTGCGAGCTCAGCGAGCCGCTCGAGCTTGCGCGCGCCCACGATCTGATTGGTGACGAGCACATCGTTGATCCCGGCATCGACAAACACCGCCGCCTCGCTCACCTTCTGGCAGCAGATGCCGACCGCGCCTGCGGCGATCTGCCGCCGGGCAATTTCGGGCGTCTTGTGACTTTTCGCGTGGGGCCGCAGGCGCATTCCGCTGCCGACTACGGCAGCCGACATCGTCCGCAGATTCCGCTCGAACGCGTCGAGGTCGAGTACCAGCGCGGGCGTGTCGATCTCGGCGACACGAAGACCAGGAGAGGCGGCAGACCAGGGACTCATGGGCATTCATCCTGAAAACTGACCCCATGGTAGGATCTAAAGCTATTCAAAAAACCAGACACGCACTACTCCATTTTAGGGGACGCGGAGTCATCAGGCACAGACAATCAAAGAGGATGGGGCGACCAACGATGCGTACATTCAATGCGGTCATCGAGCAGCCGGGTGGGAATTCGAATCGGGCATTCGAGGTCTCACGGATGTACAACCTGGGTTCGGCGACGCGCGATGCAGATGTGGCGCGTCCTCATCAGGAAGAGGTCGCGGCAGCCGGCGTGAAAATTGCCCTGCACATCCCGACGCCCCGGATCTACCCAATCGATCCATGCATGCTCACCTCGAGCGACGAGATCGGAGCGCACGGGGCGCGTTCGTCGGGCGAGGTCGAGATCGTGCTCGTCAAGTCGGATCGTCTGTATGTGGGCGTGGGCAGCGACCACACCGACCGCGATCTTGAGCGCGCCAGCATCGTTTGGAGCAAGGCAGCATGCGCCAACGTTCTCGCCCCGAAACTTTGGGTCTGGGACGATATTGCCGCACATTGGGACCGCTGCAGGATCCGCAGCCACGTCGACGGCAGGCTCTATCAGGATGTCGGGGTGGACGCATTCATTTCGCCGCCGGACATCCTGCGTATTCTCGAAGAACGCGTTGTTCTTCCGCAAGGCGACTTCGTGGTGTTTTGCGGCACGATCGTCGCCTTGGCCAAAGAGTTCGGCTTCGGTGATCACTGGTCATTCGAAATGGAGGACCCGGTGCTGGGCCGCACGATCCGCCACGCCTATTCGATCGCCCAACTCATGCAGGAAGTGCGTGAGACCTGGCGGGTACCGGTGGTGACCGGAGCGCTCTGACCGGCAGCTAGCCGCCGATCTCGGACGGCGTGTACGATCGTTTTTCCACCCCCCGACTCTGCGTTCAGATTCGGGCAACAAACCGGAGACAGCCGATGAAATTTCAATCGATGATCCCCTCCTGGGTGCGGCATGCCCTGATCGGGGCCGCCTGCGTATCCGCCACCCTGGGCGCGGTCGCCCCGGCAAGTGCCAACACGATGGTGATTGCCGCAACGCGCACGCCTGGAGGCTTCGATGGCGACGCCCTCAAGCCGAATACGCAAAATGTCGTCGTGCAGACCTACGAGGGCCTGACGAAATACGGCTACAAGAAAAGTCCCACCACCGGTCGGATGGAGGTCGATGCCTCGGACATTCAGCCTCACCTCGCCGAGAGCTGGACCGTGTCGCAGGACGGCAAGACCTGGACCTTCAAATTGCGGCAGGGCGTGAAAAGCCCGTTTGGTAACGAGCTCACATCAGCGGATGTGGTCTGGGGCTGGGAAAAGTCGATCAACCAGAAGCGAACGGGCGCCTTCATTGCCCGAGTCTCCAGCGTGAGCAAGGTCGAGCCCGTCGATCGTTACACCGTGCGTTTTATCCTCGAGCAGCCCAGCAAGATCTTCCTGGCTGCACTCACCCTGTACACGCCCAGCATCTACGACTCGACCGAGGTCAAGAAACACGCGAGTGCCGAAGACCCCTGGGCACTGAAATGGATCGATCGCAACACGGCTGGCTTCGGTGCCTATCACCTCCAGTCCTTGAAGGCGGGCGAAGAAGCCATCTTCGTTGTCAATCCCAACTATTTCGGGCCCAAGCCCCATTACGAACGGATCGTCTACCGCGAAGTGCCCAACGCGGGAACACGTTTCACCTTGCTTCGAACCGGTCAGGTTCAGTGGACCGAGGAATTGACCCTCAAGCAGATCGTTGAGCTCAAGAAGGACAAGCGCGTCAAGGTCGAGTCCGATGTGGGCACCGGTCACGCCAGTGCACGGATCAACCCCACCATCAAGCCCTTCGACAACCCCAAGTTGCGCCAGGCGATGGCCTACGCAACGGACTATCAGGCGATCAACAAGGCGGTCTTCGAGGGTCTGGGCACCCAGGCCCGTTCGATCGTGCCTCCGATCATTCCAGGTGCTGATACCGAGGCCTGGACCTTTGCAACCGATTTCAACAAGGCCAAGGCGCTTCTGGGCGAAGCGGGCTATCCCAACGGCATCGACATCACGCTCGAGTATTCGGGCATCTTCTGGTTCGAGGAGCCGCTCGCGATCCAGATCAAGGACAGCATGGCCAAGGCCGGCATCCGTGTTGCACTGAAGAAAATCACCGACGCCGACATGCGTTCGCGCACAGCGCCCAACCGCCGGGATCTTGCTTTCTTCACCTTCATGGACAATCCGATTGTGCTCGATCCGGTCTACGCGCTGTTTCTGAACGCACACAGCCAGGGCGCGTCGAACCGCAACAACTACCGCAATGCCGATTTTGACAAGATCGTCGACGCCGCCCGCGTCGAACAAGACCCCGTGCTGCGCGAGCGGCTGGTTCGACAGGCTCAGCGCATCCACACAGGTGATTCGTCCTGGATCATGACGATGTACCCGGGTGTCCACGAAGGCATGGCGCCCTGCATCACGGGCTACGTCTGGCAGCCGGACTACCACGAGCGCTGGCGCGAACTGACCTGCAAACGCTGATTGATCGTCCTCGGAGCGAGGCCTCTACAGGCCTCGCTTGACGGCCCGTGCACTCAGCCTGATTCCTTCACGTTGTCATGAAGAACGGCTTTCAGGGTTTCCTGCTCCGCCGACTGCTGGTCTCCGTACCACTGGTCATAGCGGTGCTGTTTGTCACCTTCATGCTGGTGCGCATCGGCGGTCAGGACCCGGTGGCGCTTCTGGCCGGCCCGACGGCCTCGGCCGCAGAGCATGAGGCCATCCGGGCCGAACTGGGGCTCGACCGCCCGCTCCTGATTCAATTCGGCATCTACCTCGGCGGTGTCGTGCAGGGCGATCTCGGCACCTCTTGGCTCTCGAGTGGCGAGGTCTTGGGCGAGATCCGTTCACGCATTTTCATCACCCTGGAGCTACTGCTCTGGGGTGTGGCGATCGGCGCAATCATCGCCATACCGGTCGGGCTCCGTGCAGCGGCCCGCCGGGGCAGTCTGTTTGATCAAACGGTACGTGCAATTTCGTTGACGGGGTTCTCAGTCCCGACCTACTGGCTGGGCCTCATCGCGATCCTGATCTTCTTTTATTTCCTCGATCTCGCGCCTGCTCCGATGGGACGGATCAGCGCAGCCGTTACCCGTCCCGAAATGATCACGGGCAGTTATCTGATCGATGGGCTGCTCGCAGCCCAGTGGGACAGCGTGCGTTCGGCCTTCGCCCAACTCATTTTGCCCGTCTGCACGATCGCGGTGATCGCCTGTGCACCCATCATGAAGCAGGCCCGCGCCATCGGCGCAGAGGTGATCGAAAGCGAGTTTGTCCGCTATGCCCGTGCGAGCGGCCTGGGCGAACGAAGAGTCAGATGGATGGTGCTACGCAACAGCCTGGTGCCCATCTTGACCTTCGTGGGGACCGAAATCATCGGTTTGCTCGGCACGTCGTCGCTGATCGAACTGATTTTCTCTTGGGGAGGCATTGGCCAGTGGGGGCTGCAGGCCATCCTGAACGGTGATTTTGCAGCGGTTCAGGGGTATGTTCTTTTCGCGGCGCTGCTTTCGGTCGTCGTCTTCCTGATCATCGACATCGCGGTATGGTTGCTCGAGCCGCGGGGGCGAAGCGCCGCATGAAAGCGCTCATACGAGGCATCACGCGAGACTTCCCAAGTGTCGGGATCGGCCTTGCCATCGTGCTGATCCACGCCCTCCTGGCCGTGTTCGCGCCCTGGATCGCACCTCATGACCCGATTGCCGTACAAGCCGACAAGGTGCTTGTCGGCCCGGATGCCCAGTTCATTCTGGGCACCGACGGCAACGGGATGGATATTCTGTCGAGGCTGATCTACGGGGCCCGTTATGCCTTCGGTATCGCGCTGCCTGCCGTGGCAATCAGCCTGGTGATCGGCTTGCCGGTGGGGCTCTGGGCCGGTTTTCGAGGCGGTTGGATCGACGAGTTGCTGTTGCGGACGATGGACCTGCTCCGGGTGTTCCCGTCCATCATCCTGGCGCTTGCGATTGTCGCTGCGACCGGGCAATCGCTGTTGAACGTCATTTTCGTGATCGGCTTTCTGGATGCGCCGGTCTTTGCACGGGTCGTGCGCGCCGAGGTCCTCGCCCTGCGCGGCAGCACGCTGGTCGAATCGGCTCGCGCGATCGGCAACAGTACGCCCCGCCTGCTCTTCGTCCATCTTCTGCCCAATGCGCTGTCAGGAACGCTCGCGCAGGTTTCGGTTCGAATGGCCTGGGCGATCCGGGTCAGCGCCACTCTGGCGTTTGTCGGTGTCGGGATCCAGCAACCCACGCCGGAGTGGGGCGCAATGATCCGGCAGGGTGCTGAATACATGGTCACCGGTGAGTGGTGGGTCGCACTCTTTCCCGGCCTCGCGCTGGTTTCGCTGGTGTTCGGGCTCAACCTCGCGGGTGACGGCGTGCAGGATTGGTTGGGCAGACGGAGGACGCGGCGGTGAGTCTCCTCGAGATCGAGAATCTCACGGTTGAATTCCCTTCGCGTGATGCCGAAGGTCGAACCCGCCATGCACGCGTTCTCGATGGCGTGAATCTCCAAGTCGCCCCGTCCCAGATCGTCGGACTGATCGGCGAGACTGGTGCGGGTAAATCGATGACGGCGACATCGATCATCGGTATGTTGCCGGGCGAGGCCTTGATCCGTTCGGGCAGTATCCGCTTCGACGGTCACGAACTGGTCGGGCTCGCACCGGCTGCGCTCGACTCGGTACGCGGCAGCCGCATCGGCTATGTTGCGCAGAACCCGCGCGCAGCCCTGGAACCGGTCACACGAATTGGGGATCAGCTGGTCAGGCTGCTGAGGACCCACCAGTCAATCGATCGGTCCACCGCACGGGCTCGCGCGCTCGACATGCTCGCCGCGGTCGGTATCCCCGATCCCGAAAGTCGCTACCGCGCTTGGCCGCATGAGTTGTCAGGGGGCATGGCACAACGCGTGGTCATCGCGCTGGCGCTGATCAACCGCCCGAGGCTGGTGATCGCCGACGAGCCCACGACCGGCCTCGACCTGACCGTTCAGGCTCAGGTACTCGACTTGCTGAAAGACCGTGTCCGTGAAAGCGGCGCATCGGCCTTGATCATCACCCATGACCTGGGCATCGTGGCCCAGTACTGCGACGAGATGGCCGTGATGTTTGCCGGACAGGTGATCGAGTCGGGGCCGGTCACCGATGTGTTCGCCTATCCGGCTCACCCTTACACGCGCCGGCTGATTGCTGCGTCCGCCGCGCGGATCGGCGAGCGCTCACGCGTAGCGGCGTCGCCCCCCGATCTCTTCGCCCGACACACAGCCTGCGTGTATCGCGATCGTTGCGAGCGGGCGGATTCGCGTTGCAACCAGGCACCCGAGGCGCGCAGCGTGTCGGTGGAACGTCCCCTGCATAGTGTGCGCTGTCACCATCCGGGCGCGCCCTCTGAATTGCGCGCGGCTGCGCAGGCTGAAGAAGGACGAGCACAATGAGCCAGCCTGCCGAGGCGACGGCACTCCTTGAGCTTGACTCGGTCTGGCGGTCGTTTCAGGTCGCCCAGGGCAAGACCCTGGTTGCGGTGCGCGATGTCTCACTTGTCATCAGACGGGGCGAAGCAGTCGGCTTGGTTGGGGAGAGCGGTTCAGGCAAATCGACGATTGCGCGACTCGCGCTCAACCTCCTTGCCACCACTCAAGGCCGGGTCGCCTTCGACGGGCAGGACCTTGCGCGACTCCCAGACCGCTCGATGCGCGCGCTGCGCGCCCGCATGCAGATGGTCTTTCAAGATCCGTGGGGCGCCTTGAATCCTCGCCATACCATTGGACGCCTGCTCGAAGAACCCTTGCTGCTTCACCGCACGTTGAACGCCCAGGACCGCCGAGCCCGAGCGCTCGCGCTGGCCGAGCGCGTTCAACTCGGCGCCGCGATGCTCGAACGCTTTCCTGCCCAGCTCTCGGGCGGGCAGTTGCAACGGGTCTGCATCGCCCGGGCGCTTGCGACCGAACCCGACCTCCTCGTGCTGGACGAGCCGACGTCTTCGCTCGATGTATCGGTCCGCGCCGACATCCTTGGATTGCTCGATCGACTGCGCCGGGAAACCGGTGTGGCGATGCTGTTCATCTCGCACGATATCGAGTCGATCCAGGCCGTTTGTGATCGTGTCGTCGTGCTCTACCTCGGTTGCGAGATGGAGTCGGGCCCGATCGACGCGGTACTGGCGCGCCCAGCTCACCCCTACACGCAGGCGCTTCTATCTGCGCGGCTGGCACTCGACCCCGAAACACAGGTCGAGCGCATCCGGCTCGAGGGGGAGATCCCAAGCCCGCTGGCAGCACCACCGGGCTGCCCCTTTGCGACGCGCTGCCCACAGGCGATCGACGCCTGTTCGAACGAACTTCCGGGATTTCGGCCTATTCAAGTCACCCGCTCCCCGCACCAGCCCGAAAGCGGCGCGACGGCTTCCATCGGGACTGCGCCCTGGCGCGCCCGATGCATTCGTGTCGAAGCCGGGCCTGCATAATCCTTAATGACCCACGAGGATCAATCTTGAGCACGACCACCTTGTTTCCACGCCTGCTGAGCCCCGGCCGCCTCGGCCGCCATGAGACCAAGAACCGGGTCTGGATGACCAGCCATGCAACGCTGCTGGTCAAGGACCATCTGTTTTCTGACGCCCACGTCGACTACTACGTCGAACGCGCGAAAGGCGGCGCGGCCGTGATCACGATGGAGGCGATGGCCGTCCACGAAACCACCCAGCCCTACCCGGGCAAAGCCTTTGCATTCGATCCCAGGATGGTGCCCCAGTTTCGCAAGATCGCTGCCGCCGTGCACAACCACGGGACCAAGATCCTCGCGCAACCCTGGCACCGCGGGCGGCAAACACATAGCGTCACGAGCAAGGTCCCGGTCTGGGCGCCTTCCGCGATTCCCTGCTCGGTCTATCGCGAGATGCCCAAGGTCATGACGCTCGAGGATATCGATGAAATCGTCGAGGGCTATCGACTGACGGCTCGGCACGCGATCGAAGGCGATCTCGATGGGGTGGAAATCGCAGCGACCTCCCATGGTTATCTCTTGAACCAGTTCCTCTCGCCCGCCACCAATCATCGTACCGACGCCTACGGGGGCTCGCTCGAGAATCGCATGCGCATCGTCATGCGCATCGTGGACGCCACACGGGCGGAAACCGGACCCGATGCGATCGTGGGGATCCGGATCAATAGCGACGACGGCATGGCGGGGGGGCTCGGGCCCGCCGAGTGGGCCGAGATTGCGCAACGACTGGAGGCGACCGGAAAACTCGACTACATCTCGTGCTCGCACGGCACTTACCTGAACCGGATGCTGATTTACGCCACCTCGCCCGAAGAGCATGGCTACCAGATGAAGGCGACCCGGCAGGTCAAGCAGGCCGTTGGCCTACCGATTGTTGGGGTCGGCCGGATCACCACGCCTGACGAAGCGGAAGGATTCCTGCGGGCCGGCGACTGTGACTTCATCGGCATGACGCGTCAGCTGATTGCCGACCCCTTCTGGGTGCGCAAGGCAGCGACCGGCGAATCCGAAAAAATCCGACCCTGCGTGGGCGCCAACTGGTGCATGGAGTCGATCTTCGCGCATGCACCGATCGCCTGCATCCATAACCCAACCGTAGGGCGCGAACGCAGCCTCTCGGAAGAACACATCGAGCCTGCCGCACAGCCGCTGAACGTCGCGGTGGTGGGCGGCGGCCCGGCCGGCATGCGGACGGCGCTCACCGCCTCCAGACGCGGGCACAAGGTGACGCTCATCGAACAAGGCCCCGAACTCGGCGGCCAGGTGCGCTGGATTGCCCGCGCCCAGAGCGGTCGCGAGTTGGCTGATACCGCGCGTTGGCTCGCGGCGCAGTTGCGCGACTCGTCGGTGCAGATCTACCTGCAGAGCGAAGCGACGGTGGAACTGCTGGCCGAGGGCAGCTACGATGCAATCGTCGTCGCGACCGGTGCAACCGGCATGCGCGACGGCTGGTCGGTCCTGCATCCGGCGCGATGGGACGGCCCCGCCATGCCCGGCACCGAGCAGGACTGGGTCTGGTCCTACACCCAGGCGATCGGCGATCCCGAGCCCTTGAAGTCCGGTGAAGGCCGAAAGGCCCTTATTTTCGACGGGATCGG
>JBIKTA010000422.1:0-3329 GCA_044348315.1 Burkholderiaceae bacterium
GCGTGCTCGATCTCATCGATCTCGGCTGGGCTCAGCAGCTCAACCCAGGTCGTCGGATCGGCCCACTGCGCGGCCGTCCAGCAGGCCTCGCCCGTCAACTCGGGCGGGAGTTCGCTGGCCATCTCGAGGCGGGGCCGAACGCCTGCAGGAGCCGGATCGACGCGGACGATAGGCTCTCGCGCGTCAGACCGTTCAACCGGCTGCGCCCACTGATCCGGGATCCCCTCATCGGCGCGGCGGCCGAGCAGACCGAAGCGGGCGTACGCCCAGCGCATGGCCGACGGCAAGCCCGCCCAGCGGGGGTGATCACCCATCTGCAGCCACAAGCGCAGCAGCATCCGCCCGCGGCTGGGGTCTGGGTCGTCCTCGAACGCAGTCCGGCCGTGCAGCACCGAGAGATTGTCCAGCCACTGAATGTCGCCGGGCTCGAAAGGCATGCGAAACGCCATGCCCGGGCGCGAGGCGATGGCATCGAAGGCATCGAGCGCTGCAATCTGCGCCGCGCTCAAGGGCTGATCGAGACGTCCCGCTGCGCCGATGATGTAGGACCGGGCATAACGGCAGTCGAGTCGCTGGCCCGAACGGCCAAAAACCGGAATCGGCTCGGTGACCGGCCGCTCGCCTGGCCCCTCCTCGCCCTTGCGGTCATAGGGGAAGCCCGCCTCGAGTACCGGCAAGTGCTCGGGACATTCGGCGAGCATCGCATTCCACACTGCAGCGGCGCTGACGATCGAACTCAGACCGCCCGAACGGGCCTTGCGGATGCAGAGCAGTGCAACGACGTCGGTGGGATCGACATGGTGATTGAGCTGAGCCTGGCTGCGGTACCCACGGCCTTGCGAGGCGCTGGTGCTGTCGTAGCCGAAGCGCGCGCCCTCATTGAAGACCGGGGAAAGAAACTCACAGCGGCTGTTCTGGGTCAGCGCCTGTCCCATGCGCTCGCCCATCGCACGATAGAGCCTCGCCGATCGCCGCTCGCCCAGCTGATCAACCGGAAGACCGGTTGCCCAGGCGACCCCTATCGTGCTGATCGATTGCACGATCGCTTTCAACCAATCATCGAGCCACTCAGGCGGGGTCCACGGCAAGTGCTCGCGCTCAACGGTCGGGTCGCCCTCATCGGAAAACGCTTCGCAAGCCGCGCGCACCAGGTCCGTCCGCATCGACTCGCTCAGCTCGAAACGCCAGCCCGACCGAACGGCCAAGTCGTCGCCTCGCCAGCACGAGTCGTCATGAAACGGTGTGCGCAGCGCTGCCCCCCTTGACCAGGTCTGATTCATCACGCGCGTTCCACTCTTGGGTTCGTGGCCAATCAGGCGCTCAGAGGCGCCTGGGCAGGATCGTGTCAGCGCTCACCTGAAGCACGCGCCTGGGCAAGCGTGGCTTGCGCTTTCCAGACCGTGGAGGCCACCGCGCCGAGGACGGGTTTCCCGAGTTCGGCGCGTAGCGTATCCATGATCTCGAGCGTTGGCAATTGGGTACAAGCCACGAAGAGACCGTCACAGTGAGGATCCTGACCGGCAACCCGGGCAAGATCCAGGACCGGGCCGCTCTGGGCGTTCAGGTAGTCATAAACGGTCTTGAACTCGAGGCTCCTGAGCGAGGAGGTGGTGATGCCCTTGGCCGACAGAAAACGGATCAGCCCCTGGTTGGTCGCATCAAGGTAGGGGGTCACCACAGCCGGACGGATCACGCCCTGGTCGATCATCCGCTCGGCCATCGAGGAGGAAGTGGTCACGGCCGGCACGCCCAGGGCATCCTCGAGCGCGGCCTGCATCGCCCGGTCGCCTTCCGGACCCGTCAGGAATCCCGCAGAAGTGCAACCGAAAATGACCATATCGACCGGGTGGCGGGCACCCGCCTCGCGAGCAGCCTTGATCGCATGGGCCCCGTACTCGGGCAGATCATCGACCACCAGCGGGCGGACCGGCCTGGGAATGCCCACCCAGTGGATCTCGGTCACCTCAGGCCAGAGCGCCCGAATCTCGCGCTCCATCGTCGTGTTTGAATCGGGCACAACGAGCATCACCCGCAAGGGCTGGTCCTTCATCCTAATCCCATCCTGATAGCGGTCGCGGTGGGAAAATCTACGAAAAGCGCGCTCAGTTGCCCATCCTGGCACCGGTCTCGCGCAGCACCGTCCCCCAGCGCGAGGTCTCCTCGTCGAGGAAGCGGTCATAGGACTGGGGCGTCGTGTCAACCGCTGGCTCGCTCCCCATTTCGATAAAACGTTTGGTGACATCCGGGCGCGACAGGACCTTCACGACCTCAGAGGACATTTGATTGACAATGGCCGCAGGCGTCTTGGCCGGCGCCAGCAGCCCGTACCAGGTGACCGCGCTGTAGCCGGTCAACCCGGCCTCGTTCAAGGTCGGAATTTCCGGTGCGATGGGCGAGCGCTTTTCGCTGCTGATTGCAATCGCGCGCAACTGACCCGAGCGGACATGCGGCATTCCCGAAACCACCGAGTCCATCATCAACTTGGTCTCGCCCGCCACGAGCCCGACGAGTGCCGGAGCCGATCCACGGTAAGGCACATGAATGAGATTGAGTCCGGCCATCTTGCGGAAGGACTCCATCATCAGATGCGTGGACAATCCCGCACCCGAGCTTGCATAAGGCACCCCCTGGGGCTGGGCCTTGATCGCCGCAATGAGTTCGGGGAGCGTGCGGGCGCCCAGCGACGGATGGGCCAGCAACAGTGCCGGCGCCACGCTGATCAGGGCGATCGGGGCAAAATCGTTTTTGGCGTGGTAGCCCGCATTGGGATAGAAAGTCGGGTTGATCACGAAGGCGGCACCCGTCAGGAGCAGGGTATAACCGTCGGGAGCAGCCTGCGCGACCGCGACCGTACCGATATTGCCGCCCGCACCGGCCCGGTTTTCAACCACGAAAGCCTGACCCAAGCGCTCCGAGAGATGCCGGGCAATGATGCGGGCCTGGATATCCGTGGGCCCGCCTGCCGCGTAGGGCACGATGATCTTGACCGGACGTTCAGGAAAAGCGGCCTGGGCCGTCGACACCAATAGACCGGCCAGCGCCAGGGCAAGGGTTTGAGCGAATCGCAGCATGAATGGGATCTCCTCCTGGGCGGGTGCGGGATTCTTTATGCGGCGGGCGATGAAGCACACCAGTCCCGTCGATGAATAGTGGTTCAGCTTCAGTGAATACGAGTTCAGTCTAGGGGGGCCAGTCGATGCATGTCAAGGTGCAGCGCGACTACGACGACGCGCTGACGACGCGCGATCGGGCTCCCGGTCATCAGGTCTTGGACTTCAACAGCGCGTCCGCCGCCGGCATGTGAATCATCTCGCCCAACGGCGCATACC
>JBIKTA010000421.1:0-3329 GCA_044348315.1 Burkholderiaceae bacterium
CGCCTCGGATCGCCGTCTCTTCCTGGGCTTCCCCGGCGGTCGGCTGGCAGCGCTCGATGAGTCGACCGGAGCCCAGATCTGGGAGACCGCAGTCGCCGTCCCTCGCGGCTCCAATGAAATCGAACGTATTGCCGATGTGGTGGGTCTGCCGTCGGTGTCTGCTCAAGATGTCTGCGCTGTCGCGTATCAGGGGCGGGTCGCATGCTTTGACCGCGCGAGCGGGCGCATGCTCTGGAATCGGGAGTTGTCGTCGGCAGGAGGTGTTGCCGGCACGGGCGCAATGCTTGTTGTCTGCGACGAGCGGGGGTATGTGCATGCCTTCTCGCGCTCGGGCGCGAGCCTCTGGCGTCAGACCGGCCTGGCCGGCCGCAGCCCTTCGGCGCCGGCTTTTGCTGGTTCAAGATTGCTCCTGTCCGATCGAGATGGTCTCGTGTATGCCTTGGCCCTGGACGATGGTGCAATCGAGGCTCGCTCGCCAACCGATGGAAAGCCCGCTGCAGGTGCACCTCTGATCGCGGGTGATCTTGCCCTGATTCAGACCGTGCGCGGCGCGCTTCATGCGTTCACGATCGGTGCCGCGTGAGGCGCCTGCCTGTTCTCGCACTTGTCGGGCGCCCCAATGTCGGCAAATCCACCTTGTTCAACCGGCTGACGCGCAGCCGGTCGGCCCTCGTTGCCGATGTGCCGGGACTGACGAGGGATCGCCAGTACGGCCAGGCCAGAGTCGGTGACCGCCGTTTCATCGTGATCGATAGTGGTGGTTTCGAGCCCGTGGTCAAGGTCGGCATCGCCGTCGAAATGGCGCGCCAGACCCGTCAGGCGGTGCTCGAGGCCGATGCGGTGATCTTTCTCGTTGATGGTCGGGACGGGTTGACCGCCCAGGACATGGAAATCGCTTCGGAACTTCGCCGCTCGGCGCGTTCGGTGACCTTGGCAGTCAACAAGACCGAAGGGATGCGTCGTGACTGGGTCGCAGCCGAGTTTCATGAATTGGGCCTCGGCGACCCGCTTCCAGTATCGGGCGCCCATGGCGACGGGATCGCAGACTTGATCGATTTCGCGCTGGCCGGGCTGCCTGGCATGCCGCCCCAGCCGCTGCTCGACATTCACACGGAGCCCGTTGCGGCGAGCGAACCCGCCGTGGGTGGCGAGGGCGAGCCGGATGCCACCGCCGAGCCTGAGGTGGGCGGAGCCATCCGGATCGCCGTGGTCGGACGTCCCAATGTGGGCAAGTCCACCCTGATCAACACGCTGATCGGGGAGGAGCGTCTGATTGCTTTTGACCAGCCTGGGACCACACGCGACTCGATTGCCGTTGATTTCCAGCGGGGGGGCAAGCCCTACACACTGGTTGACACGGCGGGGCTTCGGCGCCGCGGCAAAGTGGGCGATATGGTCGAGAAATTCTCGGCGGTGAAGACCCTGCAGGCGATTGAGGACGCTCAGGTCTGCGTGCTGCTGATCGATGCGACCGCCAGCGTGGGGGATCAGGACATCTCGATCGCTGGACATATCCTCGAAGCCGGACGCGCGCTGGTGATCGCCGTGAACAAGTGGGACCTTGCGGGCTCGGAAGTACGTCAACGCATTCGCGTCGACATCGAACGAAAGCTGCATTTCCTGCATTTTGCCCAGGTTCATTTCATCTCGGCGATCCGCGGTGCTGGCCTCGCCGCGATGATGCGGTCGGTCGATCATGCGCATCAAGCCGCCCACGCCAAGCTCTCGACGCCGCGGCTGACCCGGGTGCTTCACGATGCGGTCGAGCATCAGGCCCCGCCACGCAAGGGTCCGATCCGTCCAAAACTGCGTTATGCCCACCAGGGCGGCCGAAATCCCCCGATCGTCGTGATCCACGGCTCCGCGCTTGACCATGTGCCCGCGACCTATGTCCGTTATCTTGAGGCCACCGTTCGGGACGCCTTCAAGTTGCAGGGTACGCCGCTTCGGATCGAGTTCAGGTCTGCCTTCAATCCCTACGCGGGTCGCGGCTGATGCCAGGGGCGACTCGGGCCCCCTCATGAGACCCCATTCGGATTTGCGTTACATTGGGGCCTCGTCGATCTTTCCTTCCACCACAAATCAAAACAGGTCCACCATGAGCAACAAAGGGCAACAGTTACAAGACCCCTTCCTCAACCTTCTCCGCAAGGAACATGTGCCGGTATCGATCTACCTCGTCAACGGGATCAAACTGCAGGGCCATATCGAGTCCTTCGACCAGTATGTCGTGCTGCTTCGAAACACCGTGACCCAGATGGTCTACAAGCACGCGATCTCGACGGTGGTACCCGGCCGGGCGGTCAACTATTCTCACGAGAGTACCGAGAGCTGAGCGCATCGACCCAAACCCCGCAGCAACGCTGCCTGCTGATTTCGGTCGCGCTGGGTACTGCGCGACTGGATCCGGCCGCCGCCGACGAGTTGGTGAGTCTTGCCCTGTCGGCCGGCCTCGAGCCGGTCAGGACTATCCAGGTGCGCCGTGCGCGTCAGGACCCAGCCTTGTTCATCGGGTCTGGCAAGGCGCAGGAGATCCAGGCTCAGATCGAGGCTGAGCCGGTCGACGCCGTTGTCTTTGACACTGAGCTCTCCGCAGTGCAGCAGCGCAATCTCGGACGGCAATGGAAACTGCCCGTCATCGACCGGACCGAACTCATACTCGATATCTTCGCGCGACGCGCGCGCAGCCACGAAGGCAAGCTTCAGGTCGAGCTGGCGCGTCTGGAGCATCTGTCAGCCCGGCTCGTCAGGGGCTGGACGCATCTCGAGCGGCAGCGCGGCGGTATCGGGGTGAGGGGAGGCCCGGGCGAGACCCAGCTCGAGCTCGACCGGAGAATGCTCGGGGCCCGCGTCAGGCGGCTGAGGGAACAGCTTGAGGCCTTGAAGCGCCAGCGCCGTACCCAGAGACGGGCCCGGGATCGGCGCCCCGCCTTCGCGATATCACTCGTAGGCTACACCAACGCAGGCAAATCAACTTTGTTCAATGCCTTGACCGGCGCCTCGACCTATGCCGCCGATCAGCTGTTTGCCACCCTCGATACGCTGACCCGCCGCGTCACGATCGAGCCGGGCGGCGAGTGCGTGATCTCCGATACCGTGGGCTTTGTGCGCCAGCTCCCGCACCAGCTCGTCGAGGCTTTTGCGGCCACACTCGAGGAGACTGCTCAGTCGGATCTGCTGCTGCACGTCGTCGACGCGTCCGCACCAGATCGGGACGATCAGATCAATGCGGTATCCAAAGTGCTTGCTGAAATCGGCGCATCGAACGTTCCTCAGATCCTGGTCTACAACAAGGTCGATCGCAGTGGACATGACGCCGGCCGGGCCAT
>JBIKTA010000423.1:0-3320 GCA_044348315.1 Burkholderiaceae bacterium
CGTCGGCCCAGGCCGCGAGTCGCAAATTCTCGGCGTCTTCTACGACCTGTGCGACCTCGGCGAGTCGGATCGGACGACCGTTGCGCCAGGCAATGATCAGGCGCGCGTATTCCTCGGCCGAGCGGAGCTGGTCGTTGGCGTCGATGGTGGAGGCCTGAGCCGGCCCGTCAAAACTGCCCTTCGCCTGGTTGACGTTGGCGGCGTTCGTGATCAGCCTCAGGTCCTCGAGCGACAGCCTCGCAGCAGCCAGTGCCGCAGGGTTGACCTGGATGCGGATCGCGGGGCGCTGCCCGCCGCTGGTGGCGACCAGGCCCACGCCGCCCACTTGCGAGAGACGGGGCGCAAGCCGGTTTTCGACCAGATCGTTGACCCGGACAAGGGGTAGCGAGGGCGAACTGATGGCAAGCGTCAGGATGGGGGCGTCCGCCGGGTTGAACTTGCGGTAGATCGGTGGCATCGGCAGATCGTTCGGAAGCAGGTTGCCCCCCGAATTGATCGCGGCCTGCACCTGCTGTTCGGCGACATCGAGCCGCATCGACAGGGAAAATCGCAGCGTGATGATGGACGCGCCGGCCGAGCTGATCGACGACATCTGTTCGAGACCGGGCATCTGACCGAACTGGCGCTCGAGTGGCGCGGTGACCGACGAGGCCATCACGTCGGGCCCCGCCCCCGGGTAGAGCGTGGTGACCTGGATGGTCGGATAATCGACCTCGGGCAGCGACGATACGGGCAACACCCGCCAGCCCAGCAGCCCTGCGATTACTACTGCGATCATCAGCAGCGAGGTCGCGACCGGCCTCAGAATGAATATTCGGGAGAGGTTCACTGCGGAGGCCGCCCGTTCGGAGAACTGGTCTGCCCCGGGCGGGCTCCGCTTGCACCAGGCGGCGGGCCGCCCGGCCGTGCCCTGGGCACGATCACTTCGACCCTTGCGCCCGGCCGCAATCGATCGGCGCCGTCTGTGACCACCCGGTCCCCGGGCTTGACTTGAGCCTGGATCGCGATCCAGTCGCCGTCGCGCACACCGGGTCGGACCGGTCGCGGGCTGACGAGGCCTTCGGCGTCAATCAGGTACACGAAGGTGCCGGCCGCCCCGCGCTGCAGCGCCGTGGCGGGCGCCGCAAGCGTCTGGGTGAGGGTGTTCAGATAGAGCCGAATGTTCACGAACTGATTCGGAAACAGTGCGCCGTCTCGATTTTCGAACTGTGCCTTGATGCGGATCGTCCCGGTCGCCACGTCGATGGCATTGTCGATGCTGACCACTTCGCCTGCGGCGAGCCGCGCGCGCAACTCACGATCCCAGGCTTCGACCCGCGGCCGGTCCTGCTTGGCCAGGCGCGCCCGGACCGGGGGCAGCACCGACTCCGGGATCGAGAAGACGACACTGATCGGCTGGGTCTGGGTGATCACGACCAGACCCGTGTTGTCGCCCGCCCGGACCACGTTGCCCGGGTCGGCGAGTCGCAGCCCGGCCTGACCCGAGATCGGTGCGGTGATCCGGGTGTAGGACAGCATCAACCGGGCATTTTCGACCGCCGCTTCAGCCACCCGAATCGATCCGCTCAGCTGTTTGACGAGCGCCGCCTGGGTGTCGAGCTGCTGCCGCGCGATCGCGTCGCGGGCAACGAGATCCTGATAGCGGGCGAGATCGTTGCGGGCATTGGCCAGTTGCGCCTGATCGCGGGCGAGCTGCCCTTCGGCCTGGGCCAGCTGCACCTCGAAGGCTCGGGCGTCCATCTCGGCGAGCAGTTGCCCGGCTCGCACGCTTTGTCCCTCATTGAAATGAACAGCCTTCAGTTCGCCATCGATCCGTGGCCTGACCACGACCGTGTTCGAGGCTGTGATCGTGCCGATCGCCTGCTGGATCACATTGATGTCGCGCAATTCGATCTGGCCCGCAGACACTGGTTGCGCTCGCGCCCCAGCGGCCGCCCTGGGTGTCGAAGGCGTGGTCGCGCCCTGTGATCCAGCGGCGGGGCTGCCCGGTGCGCTCGCGCCACGAGGCCCCCCTGCCGCTCCGGGGCCGCTCAAGCCGGCGGGCCCAGCCGGAGCGGGCTGAGGGGGCTGGGTGGCCCACCACCACGCCGCAGCGATTCCACCAAAGATCAGCGCGCATGCGAATGCGGTCGCGGCCCAGCTGCGACGCCTGGGTCGAACACGGTCATTTTCGGGGGTCATGATGGCTCAGTCGGGGCAATTCTTGATTTTAGGGGGCGAAGCGCTGGCGCGGCGCGAGCCATTGCAAGGATCGGGTGACAGGGTGTGTCGACATGTGACGATGTTTCAGCGATTATGCGCGCCTCGCAGGTCGGTTATTTTGTCGGACCATTGAACCCCTTCGGAGTCTGCTCTCGATGTTGTTGCCTGACCACGCCCGTCTCCTTTCGTCCTGGCTCCAGAGATTCAATCAATGGCTTGCCCAGCCCGGTGCTGAAGGCCTGAGCGAGCTATTGCTTGACGAGAGTCATTGGCGGGATGCTGTGGCGCTCACGGGTGAGTTGCGCACGCTCACCGGGCGAAGCGCGATTGCCGAGGCACTGGTCGAGGCCGTCGTCCGCCTTCAGGTCATTGGCTTCGAGGTCGATCCCGTGCGTTGCCCGCCGCGCGAGCTCGAGCGGGCAGGGCGGCGCGTCATTGAGGCCATCCTGAGGTTCCGCACCGTTTGGGGCGAGTGCGCAGGTGTGCTGCGCCTGCCTTTGGATGGGGATGGGCGAGCGTGGACCTTGCACACTGCCTTGCAGAGCATCGATGGCCATGACGAGGCAACGGTCCGGGCGGCCCGGGAGGAACCCGTCTTTGACCGGCATTTCAACGGGCCGAACTGGCTTGATCAGCGGCAGGCGCGCGCCCGCTTCGACGATCGTGAACCCGCCGTGCTGATCGTGGGCGGTGGCCATGGCGGCCTTTCCGTTGCCGCGCGGCTGGGACAACTGGGGGTCGATACGCTGGTCATCGACCGTGAAGCCCGGGTCGGCGACAACTGGCGCCTGCGCTATCGCGCGCTTCGGCTCCACAACACCTTTCACAGCAACCATCTGCCCTATCTTCCATTCCCGTCCACCTGGCAGGCTTACCTGCCCAAGGATCGTTTGGCCAACTGGCTCGAGACCTACGTCGACTGCATGGACATCGCGTTTTGGACCGGGACCGCCTTCGAGGGGGCCGAGCGCGATGAGGCAGCTGCGTGCTGGGTCGCCCGGGTCCGGCGCGCCGACGGCAGCGTCCGCACGCTGCGTCCGCGCCATATCGTGATGGCCACAGGCGTGAGTGGCGTCCCCAAGCGCCCCGAGGTGCCCACCCTCGAGCGTTTCGCCGGT
>JBIKTA010000424.1:0-3319 GCA_044348315.1 Burkholderiaceae bacterium
GAGGTGATGCGAACCTCGGGGTCGCTCTTGGCGATCCCTGCGCGCCTGACGTCTTGAGATAAAGCTGCGTTCGGCCCGATCGAGGGAGTGTCCGAACCGCGGCGCGTGCAATCGAAGTCATCTTGATGCCATGCCCGCGACCAGTTACGATCACCCCCTGCGGCAATCCCCTTGTGACGCCGGTCTTCAGCCGTAGTACCCCAAACATTGGACCGACCGCTCACGTATTGACCATAACAAAAGAGACAGCATGAAGAGACCTAGCCTGATCGCCCGTAGCGCCGTACTGCTGTGCGCCGCAGTCGCCTGCAACGTCGCACTCGCCCAGAGCTACCCGGCCAAGCCGGTTCGACTGGTAGTGGGCTTTGCCACGGGGGGCGGTACCGATTCGCTGGCCCGCGCCATCGCACGCAAGCTCGCGGAAACATGGCCGCAGCCCATCGTGGTCGAAAATCGCGCGGGGGCGGACGGCGCGATCGCGACCGAAATGGTGGCGAAGTCCGCACCCGACGGCTACACGCTCGTGATGGTTTCGAATGCGCACGCGATCACGCCATTCTTGCGCAATCTCGCCTACGACCCGGTCAAGGATCTCAATCCGATCACGCTGGTCGCCTCCACGCCCAACCTGTTGCTGGTGCACCCCAGTGTCCCGGCCCGGAACGTCACCGAACTCATTGCGCTGGCGAAGGCAAAGCCCAGCGCGCTGAGTTACGGCTCGAGCGGCTCCGGAACATCGCCGGCCCTGGCAATGGAACTGCTCAAGTCGATCACGGGCACGCAGATCGTCGAAGTGCCCTTCAAGGGCAGCGGCCCGGCGGTTCTCAACCTCATGGGCGGGCACATCCAGCTGATGTTCGGAGCGATCTCCACAGTGAAACAGCATGTCGAATCGGGCAGGCTCCGCGCAATTGCCATCAGCAGTCCGAAACGCTGGCCGGCCTTCCCCGACCTTCCGACGGTGGCCGAAACGCTTCCCGGGTTTGAAGCGGCGAGCTGGTACGGGATGCTCGCGCCGGCCGGCACGCCCGCGCCCATCCTGGCCAGGCTTCACGCCGACGTGACCAAAGCCCTGCAGACGGCCGAAGTCAGGAACTTCATCACCAACGATGGCTTCGAAGTCATCGGCAATACCCCGGCCGAGTTCGCGCAGGTGATCGAGCGGGACATGCACAAATGGGGTACGCTGATCCGCTCGCTCAAGAGCGCAACTTCAGCTAACCCGGCCAAGTGAACAGCCGTTCAGACAGCTGCCCGGACCGATCGAAATGTCCATTTACATGGTTCAACACAGTTTCGCGAAGCCCGAATGGGAGCAGGAGTGGAACGACTGGTACGCAGGGAACCTTCCCGTGCTCATGAGCGTTCCGGGCTTCCTGACTGGCCAGCGATTCAAGTCTCCTGACGGCAATCCGCCTCGCTACATGGCGATGTACACCGTCCGGGAGCCTGGCGTGTTTCAGAGCGAAACATATATCGCCAAGGGCGGCAATGGCGTGAACAGCCAGCGTTTCCGGCCGGCGTATCAGGTCTGGATCCGAAACCTGCTCGAGGGCATCGCGCAGGCCCCGGAGGTCAAGCCGGGGGAGGCCCTTCTGGTGGTCGATTCGCCCGAACGGGTCGGGCCGCACGTCGATTTGCCCCTCGCCTGGCTCGAAACCACTGGCTTTCACCAGAGCACACCCTGGCGCGGTCTCGCCGTAGTCACCGCCGCTCAGGCGGAGCGGGTGCGTAACGATCCCGGCGTGATCGTCTATGAGCCGATCACGGCGCAAATGGGCCCGGTCTGCTGAGGCCGAGATCACCGCGCACCGGGTGCGGCCGGCGTGACATCACACCAACACGATGAGACCTGGAGACCACGATGGCAAGCGCTTCCACCCGGCTGATCGATTACCTGCTGGATCTCGACGAGACGCGGCTTCCTCCCTCACTTCTGGAGGCAGCCAGCATTGCCGTGCTGGACAACATCGCGTGCGGCCTGTACGGCTCATTACAGGAGTGGGGCCGCATCGTTCGCGAATTTGCCCTGTCCGAGGGCAGTAGCGGCAACGCCACGCTGTTCGGCTCGCAGCGGCCCGTGTCCGCCAGCCGTGCGGCCTTTGCAAACGGCACTGCCACGCATGGATTCGAACTCGACGACATCATCCAGGGCGCACTGACCCACCCCGGTGCGGTGGTGGTGTCGGCCGGACTGGCCGCGGCCGAAGCTCACGGCGCGAGCGGCCGCCAGCTCCTGCGCGGCGTGATCGCGGGCTACGAGATGATGGCGCGCGTAAGCCGCGCGCTCGGCGCAGAGCACAATACGAATGGCTATCACACGACCGGAGTGGCCGGATCGGTGGCAGCGGCGCTGACTGCCGGCCTCATCACCGGACTGTCACGCGAACAGCTGCTTGCCGCCGTTGGCATCTCGTGCTCGACAGCGGCCGGTATCAAGGCCTTCACCCAGGGCACCGGCGGGATGGTCAAGCGCATGCATGCCGGACATGCCGCGGAGTCCGGGGTCCTCGCAAGCGAACTCGCGCGACGGGGCTTCACCGGTCCGACTGAAGGTGTGGACGGACGCTACGGACTCCTGCACGTGATCGGCGGACACGACACCGACCCGGGCGCGCTCGACGTTGATCTGGGCAGCGATTTCGCCATCACTCAGGTCTGGGTCAAAGCGTATCCGTGTTGTGGTTTGCTTCACTCCACCGCTCACGCACTGGAGGCCTTGCGGCTGGAACATGGCCTGACGCCCGACTCGGTCGACGAGATCCGTATCTGCAGCAGCGAACGCGCGGTTGCGCAGAATGGCGACCCCGATCCGCGCGAACCCATGGCGGCCCAGTACAGCCTGCAGTACTCGGCAGGCGTTGCGATTGCACGCGACGCGCGGGACCCGGAGGCCTACGCCCAGAAGAATCTCTTCGACCCCGGGGTACGTGCGGTAGCGGGGCGCGTGAAGCTCGAAGTCGCTCCGGACATGGAAAAACTTTTTCCTGCGCACTTTGCAGCCCGTGTTGTCGTGCGCACCCGCGCCGGCGAAACGCTGGAGCGCACCGTGATCGACCCCAAGGGCACGATCGCCGACCCGCTGAGTTTCGACGAAGTCGGAGCCAAGTTCGAACGGCTGACTGCACCCGTCGTCAGCGAGCCCGCGCGCGCACGGATCCGCGAGGCCGTGCGGGGTTTGGCCAGCGTGTCGGACCTCACGGCCTTGTCCGAGGCGCTCCGCCACGGCTGATGCCTGAGCCTTTTTGAGCGATGACGTCGACCGTCCCCGGGGGAACACCATGAAGCTTCGTACGCTGTTGGGAATGACCTTGCTCGC
>JBIKTA010000426.1:0-3310 GCA_044348315.1 Burkholderiaceae bacterium
TTGCTTGCGCCACGAGCGCTTCAGCTTGCGAGGACCTATATCGGCACACTCGATGGCCTTAACTGGCAGCGTGTACAGAGCATTTTCGACGAGATGGCAGACGAGGCGAGGGCAGCCCTCGCGAGAGCCGGAGTGAGCGCAAGTGCGGTCCGCCTCACGCGTCGGGCGGACATGCGCTACGTCGGGCAGCGCAAGGAGATCACGGTCAGTTTCCAAGGGGGGCGATTTGACGGCTCGCGCGCCAAGAGCCTGCGCAGCGCCTTCGAGCGTCGTTACGAGGAGATCTACCATCGTCGCCACGACGCTCACCCCGTCGAGGTGCTGTGCTGGCGTCTCGCTGCGTTGGGCCCGGAGACCATGAGTCTGCCTTCGCAGGCCGCAGCCACACGTCGCTCAGTGCCAGTCCAACGTGAGACTCGACCCATGCTCTTTGAAGGGTGGTCTGATTTTCGTGACTGCCCGGTTTTCAGCCGCTACAGCCTCAAGCCTGGGGCCCGTATCGCGGGTGCGGCAGTCATTGAAGAGGATGAGTCAGCGACGGTTGTCGGACCAGGCGGTCAAGCTGAGGTCGATGCATTTGGCAATCTATTGATCACGTTGCCGCGGAGGGCGCGATGAGTCAAAAGCAGTTCGATCCCATCAAGCTCGAGGTATGTTGGAACCGGCTGATTTCGATCGCCAGCGAGCAGGCGGCTGCGATGGTGAACAGTTCCTTTTCTGCAGTGCTGGGAGAGATGGAAGATCTGTCTGCCGGCGTCTTCGATAAGCGTGGTGTCATGCTTGCGCAGTCGGTCCAGGGTGCACCGGGACATCTCGGCAGCCTGAGCGCAGGGGTCAAGGCCTTTCTGGAGTTCTTCCGACCGGCGGATCTGCGGCCAGGCGACGTGCTGATTACCAACGATCCCTGGCTCGTATCAGGTCACAAGCACGACATCACGATCGTGACGCCGATCTTTCTTGCCAGGCGGCTCGTCGGGTTCGCTGCGAGCAACTGCCACACCGTTGACATTGGGGGACGCATTTTCTCCGCCGCTGCGGCAGAGGTCTATGAGGAAGGTCTGCAGATTCCGCGCATGAAGCTCATCGATGCCGGTCTGCGTAACGAGACCCTCTTCCGGATCATCGAGGAGAATGTTCGCTCGCCCGAATTGGTGCTGGGCGATCTGTATGCGCAGATCTCCGCAAATGAGTCGGCTGCGAGGCGAGTGATCGAATTCATGCGTGAGCAAGGTCTCTCCTCTCTTGATGGATTGTCCGAGGCGATCGTTTCGAGTACGGATCGGCTGATGCGCGAAGCGATTCGTAGTCTTCCCGATGGGGTCTATTCCGATAGCGCGAGATTGGACGGTTTTGATGTTCCGCTTGAGATCAAGCTCAGGGTCGAAATCGCAGGCGACCGCATGCTTGTGGATTTTGAAGGCACCTCGGATCAGGTGCCCAAGGGCATCAACTCAGTGCTCAACTTTACCGAGGCGTTTACCCGTTATGCGATCAAGTGCCTGCTCGCGCCTGAGTCGCCCAATAACGATGGCAGTTTTGCGGCGATCGAGGTGCGCGCCCCACCTGGGTCGATTGTCAATGCGAGGCACCCCGCACCAGTGGGCGGGCGGCATCTCGTTGGCCTGTATATCCCGGGCATCATTTTCAGCGCGCTTGCTACCGTGGTCCCTCATCGCGTCGTTGCCGAGAGCTCTGTCCTTTCGGCGATGACCTTGTCGGGTCGAGACCTGCACGATCGACCCTACGTGTTCACATTTTTCTCGAGCGGGGGCATGGGCGGGCGTCATGGCAAGCCCGGGCTGGATGCCACCGCATTTCCGAGCAACGTCGCCAACGTCCCGGTCGAGGTGATGGAGCACAACACTCCCGTTCTGGTGACGCGTCGCGAACTGATTGCGGGTTCCGCGGGGGAGGGACGCTTTCGCGGAGGCGCGGGCCAGCGGATCGGCCTGAAGCTGCGAGGCGATCGTGCGGCCGCGGTCTCGTCCATGGTTGAGCGCACCGCGTCCGCGCCGCGCGGTCTGCTCGGCGGCAGCCCCGGGCGTGTTGCCGCTGTTCTCCTCGACGGAGAGGCGATTGATCCGAAGCGTGGATTTACCTTAATGCCCGGGCAGGAACTTGTACTTGAGACGCCGGGCGGTGGCGGTTTTGGAGAACCCTGATGAAACGATCACTGGAATCACCTCACGTCGTCAAGACCAAAGGCCCGTATGTGCAAGGCGTGGCCGTATCAAATGGCACCCTGATTTACACCTCGGGTGTGGTGGCTCGAGATGTAACAGGCCAGATCGTTGGTGTTGGCGATGTTGCAGCGCAGACCCGACAGTGCCTTGAAAACATCAGGCATATCATCGAGGCCGGCGGCGGGAGCCTCTCCGACCTCGTAAAAGTTACTGTATTTCTTCGCGACCTGCGCGACTACGCTGACATGAATGAGGTACGGCGCAGCGTGCTTGCGAATATCGCGTTTGCGAGTTCGACGGTCCAGGCGCAGTTAAACGCGCGGGAAGCACTGGTCGAGATCGAAGCGGTTGCCTTCGCGGCGGCTGATCGACCTGAGGGCTCTGTCGACTGACAATCTCCCTTGCTCGGGCGCTCAGGCGCCACCCATCCACGTCACGGAGTTCCTCATGAAAGCATTGGCCATTGGTGCAGCAGCGATCCTCTTCTGTTCGGTAGTCGCTGCGCAGGACTACCCAACGCGGTCCGTCCGTATCGTCGTGCCTTTTTCACCGGGTGGCGCGAGCGATATCATGGGGCGCATGGCTGCAGCGCGCCTCGGCGAGCTTTGGAGCCAGCCGGTGGTTGTCGAAAACCGAACGGGTGCAGACGGGCGCATCGCCACAGAGCACGTCGCGAGAAGCCCGGCTGACGGCTACACGCTGATGATCAACGATCCGTCCTTTTTCACGGTTCCAAACTTCTTTGCCAAGATTCCTTACGATACGGGCCGCGATTTTTCTCCTGTCACGCTACTGGCCAAAGCGCCGATGGTTCTTGTCACGAACAACGGATTTGCCGCCCAAAGCGTCGCCGATCTCGTTGCTCTGGCCAAGCAAAAGCCGGGTGGGCTCAATTTCGCAACGCCTGGTAACGGGTCGCCGGGCCATTTGAACGGGCTTTTGGTGGGCCAGATCAGCGGCACGGAATTCCTGAGCATCCACTACAAGGGCGCTGCGCCGGCATTACAGGATGTTCTGTCCGGTGTGGTGAGCTTCACATTTGTCTCGGTCGCCTCGGCCTTGCCGAATGTCAAGGCGGGTAAGTTGCGCGCGCTGGGCGTCACCTCTCTGCAGCGCTTCGCTGCACT
>JBIKTA010000425.1:0-3310 GCA_044348315.1 Burkholderiaceae bacterium
GGACGGTCAGCCGAGGCCGCCGACGGACAATCGCGACACCATCACGCCCAGTCGCCCGTCCATGTCGACGAGTTGCCCCTCCCCCACCGCCTGGCCATTGACGCGAATGGTCACGAAATCCTGAAGTGGTCGGTCCAGATTGATCGCGCTTCCTGCATCGAGCGCCTGGAGCTCGGTGAGAGTCATGATCTTTTCGCCGAGGTCAAAGCTCAGGCGAACCGGCAATTGAGCCAGCGATTCGGACAGATCGCCCGCGCTGGATTCGTCCTGGACGGGCGCATTCATGAGATGGACTCGCTCGATGATGTTGAGTTGGGTTGCAGACAGAAGCACACGCAGCCCCCAGCCGCGGCCGGCCCATTCGGGCGCCTGCAGGATGAGTTCGCCGGGCTGGCTCGACCAGGGTTCGGCGATGAACACCACGCCGCCGGGGCGCAGTTTGCGATACTCGGCCAGCTCGAGCCGGGTTTGGCCGATACCCAATCGAAACGGCACGGGCAGATCGCTGCGCAGCCCTGCGCTCGACGCACTGCCAGCCGGGGCCGGCATCACACTCGACACCAGGAGAAGCGACAGGCTGTCGAGCTGCAGCAAGCCGGTCACCCGCTCAGCACCCAGCACAGCCTCGAGCCAGAGCGGGTGGAATCCCTCGACCCGTCCACCTGCCCCGGCCGGAGCGATCGACGCGAGCCGCAGCGGGCCACGGCCCAGCGTCTCGAGCGCGGCGGACGCCCGCTCGACCGCAAGCGCGAGCGCAGGCTCGGTCCAACCCGGAGGCAGCGCAGCGTGTGCACTGCTGCCAAGCATCGCCCGCAGCCAGGCTCCGGCGGCGGCTTCCGACAGATCAAGCAGCAAGCGCCCGCCCGCCCACTCAAGGCTCATCCTCAGCAAGCCACCGCCCTCGAGTGCGTCGCGCTCAGCCAGCGACAAGGGCGAAAGTCGCAAGGTCAAGCCGACCGCATCCGGCAGCAGGCCCTTGATGGATACGCCGTCCAGCCCGCCTCCCAGGCGACGCAGCGCCTGGGCATGGGTGGCGTTCAAGCGCAACAGCGGCAAGGGGCGCATGGAAGCCATTACCGGATGCCCCCACCGGGTGCCGAGCTGAACGCCTCGACCGGCGCCCGCTCACCGAGCGCAGCCGGCTCGGCCAGGACACGCCAGAGCGCGTCGCGCTCGAGGCTCGCGGCCATCCGGGTAGCCATCTCTTCCGCGGCAGCCGCCAGGCGGTCAAAACTGCCGGACTCGGAGCAAGTGAACTGAGCCACCCAAGCGCCAGCATCCTCGAACACTTCGACCACGACACCTGGAAAGGCCGCGGCGTCGAGATCCATCCTGAGACTGCGCTGATCCTCGGCCACCATCAGCCGCTTGACCCCGTCCTGAAGCGAGCGATCCCAGATGGTCTCGACCGGATCGCCCCGATCCCGATCGACCATGGTCTGCCTCGGCAAGGGCGTGGCCGGCGCAGAATCGGATCCCGGTGCCGCGCGACTGAAAAGGCTGAACGGGCTCGCCGCCTGGGAACCCGAAGCGTGGGGAGGCACTGAACCGCCCTCCGAACCCCTCAGGCTCTGGGCGAAACGGGCAGCGGCCTCCTGGTCGGGCTGCTGACGCGCGGTGCCGCCCGGCGTGCTTCCGGCTCGATCGCCCTGGCTCTGGCCCGCGGGCATCCTCAGGTCGAGACCGACTGGCCGCTCAGCCATCCTGTCCCTCCCAGTCTTCGCGCTCGCGCCGAACCGAGGCGAGCTCCTCGAGCTCGAGCTCTTCCTTGCGTTCCTGCTCGCGAGCAGCCAGCAAATGAAAATTTCGGGCGAGCTCAACAAATTTTTCCCGGGCCGTCGAGGCCTCCCGCATCCGGCGCATCGAAAGCTCCATCTGCTCGCGGGCCACCTCGTGGGCTTTCTGACGTTGATCGAGCGTTTCACGATAATCGCGCTCGGCAGCCTTGAGGCCAACAACATCCTCCTGGACAGCGGTGATCTCGCGCAGTTTCACCAGGCGGCTGCAGAGGTCCGCGTACCACGATTGCTCCTGGGCCGCTGCCCAGGCGACATAGTTATCGAGCGCCTGCTCGGCCTCGCGCTCGGCCTGCTGAGCCAGCACCAAGTCACCCCGTGATTTCTTGAGCTCGGTCTCAGCCTTGGTCTCACGAAATCGCTTGATGAAGAGCAACTCGTCGACCATGTCGGCAGCCATGCCGGCAGTTCCTTCAGAGACCTGCCGGCAGGGGCCTGCCGGTCAGTTCGCAGAGTGCGCGGATGGTCGTCGGCAGGTCGCTGCGTTCACGCGTGCCCTGCTTGAGAAAGCTGCGGATCGAATCGATCTTGTCGATCGCCTCGTCGGCCACGGTGTCTGATCCACGCTTGTATTCGCCAATCTTGACCAGCAACTCTACGTCGGCGTATTTGGCCATGAGTTCGCGCAAGCGCCCCGCAGCAGCACGATGCTCAGACGCGACGACGTTGTTCTGGACGCGGCTTGCGGAGGCGAGCACATCGATCGCAGGATAGTGGTTGGACGAGGCCAGCGCCCGCGACAGGATGATGTGCCCATCGAGGATGGAACGGGTCTCATCGGCAATCGGCTCGGTCATGTCGTCGCCCTCGACGAGCACGGTGTAGAGCGCCGTGATCGAGCCCTTGTCGTTCATGCCGACCCGCTCCATCAGCTTGGGCAAGGTCGCAAACACCGAGGGCGGATACCCGCGCCGCGTCGGCGGCTCGCCCGCCGCCAGACCGATTTCACGCTGGGCACGCGCAAAGCGCGTGACCGAATCCATCAGGAAGAGCACCTTGCGACCCTGATCGCGAAAATACTCGGCAATCGCAGTGGCGACGTAGGCTGCCTTCGCCCGCTCCATCGAGGACTTGTCTGAGGTGGCACAGACGATCACCGCTTTCTTGCGACCCTCCTCGCCCAACTCGTGCTCGATGAATTCCCTGACCTCGCGACCGCGCTCGCCAATCAGCGCAATCACCGTGACGTCGACTGCCGCGCCCTTCACCAGCATGCCCAGCAGGGTCGATTTGCCCCCACCTGCCGCCGCGAAAATCCCCATCCGCTGCCCCTCTCCGCAAGTGAGCAGTGAATCAATCGCACGCACCCCCAGCGGCACCGGGTCCTTGATCACGCGACGCTTCATCGGATCGGGCGCGTCGGCAAATACAGGGTAGAACCGATCGGCCTCCAAGGGCCCTCGCTCCTCGGCATCGAGCGGCTGGCCCAGGCCATCGAGCACCCGGCCGAGCAGACCATCACCCACCGGCACCATGTGCGCCCGGCCCGTGGGCATCACCTCGGTCGTGGCCGA
>JBIKTA010000428.1:0-3309 GCA_044348315.1 Burkholderiaceae bacterium
GCTTCGGCAATCGTCTTGTAAACCGATTCGATCGACCGGTCGATGAAGAGGGTCGAGTCGTAGGCGATGTTGAGCTGGTAGCCGGCCGGAATCTCTGCCCGGATCTTGGGCAACTCCTCCCGGAGCGCCCGCGCAAGCACCAGAGGGTTGGCCGTTGCCTGCTTGATCAGCCCGACCGATACCCCCGACTCGCCCCGAAAACTGACCGAAACCCGATCGTCGAGCGGCGCGATCGTCGCCCGGCCGATATCGCGTAATCGCACCGGGTATCCGCCCACCGTGCGGATCACCATGTTGTCGAACTCCGCCACCGACTTGAGATCAGTTTCGGACACGACGGTGAACTCCCGCTGCTCGCTCTCGATCCGCCCGGACGGCACATCGATGTTCTGGCGGCGAAGCGCATCCTCGACATCCTGGACGGTCAATCGGTAGCCCGCCAGGCGCTCCCGATCGAGCCAGATCCTCATCGAGAACTTCCGCTCGCCGAACACTCGCACCTCGGCCGCGCCGGGAAGGGTCTGGAGCCGGGTCCTGATGAACCGATTGGCGACATCGGTGATTTCCATCGGCGAAGCACTCTGGCTCGAGAAGGAGAGCCAGATGATCGGGTTGGCATCAGCCTCGACCTTCGCAATGGTCGGCTCGTCGACACCAAGGGGCAGGCGCTGCCGCACACGCGACACGCGATCCCGAACGTCTGCGGCCGCGCCGTCAGCGTCCCGATCCAGCCTGAAGCGGACCATGATCAGGCTGCGCTCGGGCCGGGAATAGGACGTCAGGGTATCGATCCCCTCGATACCGGCGATCGAGTCCTCGAGCGGCTTGGTCACTTGGGATTCGATGATCTCGGCCGAAGCGCCCCGGTAGAGCGTGGTGACAGTCACCACCGGCTCGTCAATCTTGGGGTACTCGCGCACCGACAGCCGGTCGAAGCTGACCACGCCCAGCAGGATCAGGACCAAGGACAGGACGGTGGCGAGTACCGGCCTGCGTATGCAAATTTCGGATAAGACCATCGTCGATTCCCCTGCTCAACCTGCTGGCGGACGACGGGTCGGGTCGGCGGGCCCGCCCGATCGGGCCGGACCTTGACCCGCACCCGCAGGGCCCGCGCCACCCGCGTTGACCACCCGGACCTCCTGACCGTCCCGCTGGATCTTCAGTTGCCCGGCCGTGACGATCAGATCGCCCGCGGCAAGCCCCGCGGTGATCTCGACCTTGCCATCGCGGCGCTGGCCGCCGCTGACCCGGGTCATCCTCGCCTTGCCTTCCACGACCCGGTAGACGAACAGCTCACCGCCGACCGGAGTGATTGCCTCCTCGGGAATCACGACCGCCAAGGGCTTGTCGCGCAACACGATCCGGGCCTTCGCAAACATCCCGCTGCGCAGCGCCGCGTCAGGATTGGCGATCAGGCCGCGGGCGACCACCGAACGCCCGTTGGCATCGACCTGCACGTCGATCGCATCGAGTACCGCCCGGAAATTCCGACCCTCGAAAGCATCAACGGTGACCTCGACATCGAGGCCACGACGCAGGAGCCCGAGAAAGCGCTCCGGCAGCTTGAGGTCGACCTTCATGCTCGAGAGATCCTCGATCAGCACCAGATCGCTGCCCTCCTTGACGAAATCGCCCACGCTGAAATTGCGCAGACCCAGCCGCCCGGAAAAGGGAGCGTTGATGCGGGTCTTGGCGAGTTGCGCCTCAGCGAGCCTGAGTCGCGCTTCCTGGACGCTCAGGCTGGCCGCCGTCTGGTCACGCGCGCTCTGGCTGACGAAATTACGCTGCGCGAGGTCGGTCGTGCGCTCGTGATTGGCCCGGGAGAGGGCCAGTTCGGCGCGGGTCTGCTCGGCCTGGGCGGCAAGCACCGAACCGTCGAGTTCGACCAGCAAGGCGCCCTGGCGGACCTGGGCCGCATCCGCGAAACCGACACGGACCACCCGGCCGGACGTTTCGGGCCGGATCATGACGGATTCGTTGGCGCGAAGCGTGCCCACCGCGAACACTTCATCGGCGAGCGCCATGGTTTGCGCCTTCTCGGCCTCGACCTGAACCGGGCCTCGTGGCCCACGGGGCCCGGCCTGCCCCCCCGGAGCGCCGCCCTGCGACGCCCCCGGAGAACCACCCTGCGGGCTACTCGCTGCAGGCGGGCCGCTGCCTTTCGCGGCCCCGCCGGAGGTTTGGGCCCCTCCGCCGCCCGCACCGGCGTGCCCCGTCTGCGCACCTGCACCCCCCCCGCCCGCTTGGCTGGTGCCCGAACGCGCGGCAATCTCCACAGGCGAGGGGCCGCTGCGCTCCTGCGTGTACATCCACCAGCCCAGCACAGCGAGACAGGCTGCAGCCAGCCCGTAAACCATCATTTTTTTCATGAAAGCTTCCTGGCGTGCATCGGAACCGCCACGATCGAGGAGTCAGCATCCGGTAGGTTTTCGGTCGCAAACCGCCGGCATACGGTCGATACCACCCGCCAAGATACCATCTTGAACGACTGGGCAGGTGTTACCCCTAGGCAACACTCGCCGATTGGCTGCTCGGTGGCGGTGCGTTTGGCCTGGTGTGCGTGTTGAGTACGAAAACGGCCTACCGCAACTCGGCCACGCCCCGGTTGGCGAGTGCGTCGGCCCGCTCATTCTCAGGATGACCGGCATGACCACGGACCCAGCGCCATTCCACCTCATGCTGGGCCGCAAGCGTATCGAGTCGCTGCCAGAGATCGACGTTGCTGACCGGCTTTCGATCAGCGGTCTTCCAGCCGCGGGCCTTCCAGGCGCGGATCCACTCGCTGATGCCCTTTTGCACGTACTGGGAATCGGTGTGGACCACGACCGGCACCCGCCGTGTCAAGGCCTCGAGGGCCCGGATCACCGCCGTCAACTCCATGCGGTTGTTGGTGGTGTGAGGTTCGCCACCGTACAACTCACGCTCGCGATCACCGTAGCGAAGGATGGCCCCCCAGCCGCCCGGACCCGGGTTTCCCTTGCAGGCACCATCGGTAAAGATCTCAACTCGGGTGGACATCCGGAAAAATATCAGCGAAAAGTTGGAAGGAAGTTGCGCTGCGTCGGGGCGGCCCTGCACAGCAGTCGATTCTAATCTGCGTTTCGACTGGAGGTTCAGGTGCTCGAGAAACGAATCCTGAAGCAACTGGAAAATCTGCGAGGCAGCGCGCCCATGCCGCTGAAGGTGCGGCTCTGGCAGGGCTCTGAGGTCAGCCTGGCCGACGAGCCTTCGGTGACGCTGCTGCTCCGATCGCCTGAGGCGGCCCGCCGATTGCTCAAGCCGAGCCTCAATGCGCTGGGCGAAGCT
>JBIKTA010000427.1:0-3309 GCA_044348315.1 Burkholderiaceae bacterium
TTCATAGACATAGGCGCGGCAGGCCATCATGGTGGTGTAGAGATCGGCAAGCTTGGCCTGCATCAACTGGAACTCGCCGATCGCCTGGCCGAACTGGCGCCGCTCGTGAACATAGGGCACGACCGCGTCCATCACGGCCTGCATGATGCCAAGCGGCCCCCCCGCGAGCACGGCGCGCTCGAAATCGAGGCCGCTCATCAGCACGCGGACACCGCCGCCCACTTCGCCCAGGACGTTTTCGAACGGGATTTCGCAATCGCGAAAGACGAGCTCACCCGTGTGACTGCCCCGCATGCCGAGCTTGTCGAGCTTTTGTGCCACGCTAAATCCCGGTGCACCCTTTTCGACCAGGAAGGCGGTGATGCCGCGCGCGCCCGCCTCGGGCTCGGTCTTCCCGTAGATGATCATCACGTCCGCATCGGGCCCGTTGGTGATCCACATCTTGGTGCCGTTCAACACCCATCGATCGCCGCGCCGTTCGGCGCGCAGCCGCATCGACACGACGTCGGACCCTGCATCGGGCTCGCTCATCGCAAGCGCGCCGATCGTACGGCCAGCGACCAGGTCGGGAAGATAGCGGGCGCGCTGCGCCGCCGTGCCGTTGCGATAGATCTGATTGACACAGAGGTTGGAGTGCGCGCCGTACGAAAGCCCCACGGCCGCTGAACCCCTGGAGATCTCCTCCATCGCAACGATGTGAGCGAGATAGCCCAGGTCAGTCCCGCCATAGGCTTCAGAAACCGTCAGCCCGAGCGCGCCGAGATCGCCGAGCTTGGCCCAGAGATCCATGGGGAACTGGTCGCTCCGGTCAATTGCGGCCGCCCGCGGCGTGACCTCGCGGGAAACGAAATCCCTGACCGCCTCGCGCAGGAGCGCCACATCCTCTCCGAGATCGAATTGCAAACCCGCAATCTCGACCATCTGATTTCCTCCGTGAATAAGCCAAGTCCCGGCCCGCGGGACGGTTGCCGAATCCCGTTGCAGCGGGCTCGCGGCCCGATCCTGGATCATGGTGGAGCCCGCAGGAAACGTCAATTTCGGAGCCGTTCGAGGGGCGAAGATCTGCCCCGGATCAAGGCTCCGGAGCGAACACGCCCAATCGGGCGATCTCGGCTTCGACCGCCTCCTCCCAACCGCGATTGGCCGCAGGGCTCGCGGGGCTCGGGTGCAGAATCTGGCCCATCTTCAACTCCAGGCCCTCGGCCTGCAAAGGACGGAGCGCACGCTCGGCACACTGACGGGCATAGGCGCCCACACCCAGCACCCAACGAGGCGCAAGCGCGCGCACCGCCCCCTGCAGATGACGGTCGCAGGCCATCTGCAGGGCGAGCGCTGTGGCGCGCGGCAGGCGATCGGGCGTGAAATTGCGGCCCGAGGCCTCGAGAAAGACGAGCGGGCAGTAGTTGAGCACGAAGCAACGTCCAAAAAACGCCTCGGCCGAGCCGAAGCGACGCGCCGCCCACGCCCAAAGCCGCCGGCCACTCACCTCCGAGCGACGGCACAGAAAACCCTCGATTGGCCGCTTCGGATGCTCGCTCGCCGGCCGCTCAATCGCCCCATCGATCTGCATCCAGTCGCGCACCGCGGCCACCTCGCCAAAGGGAACGCCGGTCTGCATCATCCCGAAAGGCCCGGGATTCATGCCAAGAAAGACCACCTCGCAGGAGGGCCGGGCATAACGCTCGATGTAGGCTCGGTGACTCGCCCAGGCATACTGCAGCGGATCGTAGACATGGGTGACGGGCGGGCCAAACGCCAGCGCGGCGAGCTCGGCCGAGAGGGCCCGCGCGGCCTCGATCAAGGCTCGATCGGGCGCAGCTGAACGCTCCCGCAATGTCAGCTCGATATTCATTGCGGCCTCGCTACCCGTTCACGTGCGGCGGCCATCACCAGCCCCAGACCGACACCCAGTGTGACCATGGCCGTGCCGCCGTAGGACATCAGCGGCAGCGGCACCCCCACCACAGGCAAAACGCCCGACACCATGCCGATATTGACGAAGGCGTAGGTGAAAAACACCAGTCCGAGTGCTCCGGCGAGCAGACGGTGAAAAATGCTCGCGGTCGCGGAAGCGATCGCCAGACAGCGCAGAACGAGCAGCACGTAGAGACCGATCAGGACCAGATTGCCCATCAGGCCAAATTCCTCGGAGTAGACCGCGAGGATGAAGTCGGTCGTGCGTTCAGGGACGAAATCGAGGTGAGTCTGCGTACCCTGCATCCAGCCCTTGCCCCAGAGTCCACCCGATCCGATCGCGATGGTCGACTGAATGATGTGAAAGCCGCTGCCCAGTGGGTCGGAGCTGGGGTCGAGAAAAGTAAGCACGCGCTGGCGCTGGTAGTCGTGCATGAGATGCCAGAACACCGGGGCCGCCGCCGTGCCAGCGACGGCAAGCGTCGCGATCGGCTTCCAGCCCAGCCCCGCCAGAAAGATCACGAACGCACCACTTGCCCCAACCAGGATCGCCGTGCCGAGATCGGGTTGCTTCAGGATCAGGAAGACCGGGATCGCGAGCAAGACTGCGGCGAGCCCAAAATCGAGGAGCCCCAGCACACGCTGCCGGTACTGAAAATACCAGGCGAGCATCAGTGGGGCGGCGATCTTGAGAAGTTCCGAAGGCTGAACACGAAGGAGCCCAAAGAGGTTGAGCCAGCGCCGAGCGCCTTTCGCCACATCGCCGACGAGCGCGACCGCCACGAGCAGGGCGACACCGAAGATGAACAGCGGCAGCGCGACACGCAGCAACCACTCGCGAGGGAGCACCGCGCCTACCCACATCACGGCGGCCGCGAGCAGCATATTGCGAGCATGAACCTCCAGGCGCCCCGGAAATTCGTACGCCGCCGAGTACATGGTCACCAGGCTCAACAACGCGATCGCACACAGCACGGCAAGGAGGATCGGATCGAACACGAAGACCCAGGGCCGCAGGCGCGCAAACACCGTTTGCGGCGGCTGAATCGCCGTGGCCGCCGCGCCGGTCTGAGGCAGGGGCCGGCTCACCGGAGTGCTCCCCCGGCAGCGGGCGGCCTCGATGCGCCTTCAACTGCGCCGATTTCCTCAGGGCCCACCATCGCCGGCACATCACGCATCTCGGCCTCGTCGATCGCCTGAGGCAGGCGCAGCGCTGTCTTGTCCGGAGGCAAGCGACCGAGCAGGTAGAAGTCGAGGAGCGCGCGCGCGATCGGAGCAGCAGCCTGCGCGCCAAACCCGCCGTTTTCGACGATCACGGCAATCGCCACACGCGGCGACTGGACGGGGGCAAAGGCCACGAATAGCGAGTGATCGCGATGCCGCTCGGCCACCTTC
>JBIKTA010000429.1:0-3300 GCA_044348315.1 Burkholderiaceae bacterium
CCGCAACCTCTCCGAGGGCATTCCGCGAAGCTTCACCGTTTCGTCCAACGAGATCCTCGAAGCCCTCACCGACCCGCTCAATCAGATCGTCTCCTCGGTCAAGATCGCGCTCGAGCAGACCCCCCCTGAACTCGGCGCCGACATCACCGAGCGCGGCATCATGATCACCGGAGGCGGCGCGCTGTTGCGTGACCTCGATCGGCTCCTGATCGAGGAGACCGGGCTGCCGGTGCTCATCGCAGAGGACCCGTTGACCTGCGTGGTGCGGGGCTGCGGCATGGCGCTTGAGCGGATCGAAAAGCAGTTGCTGATCTTCACCAACGAGTGACCGGGCAGCGGCCGCGTTCGGCCCTGCCTGCCTGGTCCGGATAGTCGAGCGATGGACCGTTCTCCGCCGCCATTTTTCCGCCAGGGCGTCTCGGCCGATGTGAGGCTCGCCCTCTTCGCCTTGATCGCCATCGCGCTGCTCGTGCTCGATGCGCGGTTTGACGCGCTCGGTGCCTTGCGTCAAGCGATCGGTTCCGCACTTTTCCCGCTCCAGCGTGCGCTGCTCGCGCCGCGTGATCTGACCGCTGGGGTCGCGCTCCATCTGACCGGGGTCGGCCAGCTCACCGAGGAAGTCGGGCGCTTGCGCAGTCGTGAGGCGGCCGATGCCCAGCTTCTTCAGCAAGCCCAGCAAACGGCGCTGGAAAACCTTCAGCTGCGGCGTCTGCTCGGCATGCGCGAGCGTGGCATCGGCGCCTCGGTGGTGGCCGAGGTGCTTTACGAGACGAGAGACCCCTTTACGCGCCGGCTCATGGTCGATCGAGGCCAGCAGCACGGCGTGATGCCGGGCCAGCCGGTGCTCGACGCGGACGGTGTGCTGGGCCAGGTATCGCGGGTCTTGCCGCGTGCGGCCGAGGTCACGCTGCTCACCGACCGCAACCAGACGCTTTCGGTCGAGGTCCGTCGCAACGGCGTCCGGGCGCTTGCCTATGGCGCAGGCCGGGGCGGGGCGCTCGAACTGCGTTATCTCCCTGCCGCAATCGATATCCAGGACGGCGATTGGGTCGTGACCTCGGGTCTCGACGGGGTATTTCCACCCGGGCTTCCGGTTGGAAAGGTGACCGGGGTCAGTCGGGGTCGCGCGTCCTTTACGGTCGCGCGTGTCGAGCCCGCCGCAGCGATCGAGCGGACCCGGATGCTGCTGATCCTGCAGGAGCCCTGGAGAGATCCGCTCGTTGGCGCCACCATCGAAGCGCCTCGGAACGCAGCCGGAAGGCGGAATCGATGAGTGCCCGTCACGATGATGTCCTGCTGCCGGTCAACCGAGGCTTCATAGCCTTCACTTTTGTTGCTGCGTTCGTGCTCAATGTACTGCCGTGGGGGCGCTTCTGGCCCGTGCCTGATTTCATCGCGATCGTGGTGGTCTATTGGGCGCTGTACCAGCCTCGTCGCGTGGGCATCGGCGTCGCTTTTGCCTTTGGCATCCTGATGGATGTGCACGCGGGCGCCCTGCTCGGCCAACATGCGCTCGCTTACAGCCTGCTTGCGTACGGGGCGATCAGCCTGCATCGCAGACTTCCGTGGTTTGGGCCGCTCGGGCGAATGTTGCATCTGCTGCCTCTCTTTCTGATCGCCCAGGCGTGCAGCCTGATCACCCGTCTTGCGGTGGGTGATGCCTTTCCTGGCCCGGCTTATTTCTTGCCCAGTTTTGTTGCGACCTTGTTTTGGCCGATCGTCGAACGTCTGCTCGTTGCCCCGCAAAAACGGGCCGTCGAGCGCGACGAAACCCGGCCACTCTGAGGTGGACCGACCCGTATGAACCAGGCGCTCGCGACCCGCAAGCCCGGCGCTCAGGACCGCCGGGGGCGTACGCGTTTGCTTCTATGCGCGATCGTGGTCGTCGTGGGCGGCCTGATCCTGCTTGCGCGCCTGGCTCAGTTGCAGTGGCTGCGACACGAGGAATTTCAGACCCAGGCCGAGAATAATCGTCTCGCGCTCGTCCCCGTGGCGCCCACGCGTGGCCTGATCTTCGACCGCAACGGCGTCCTGCTCGCTGAAAATGTCGCCCACCACACGCTTGAGATCGCGCCCTCGCGTTTCAAGCGGATCGAGCAGACGGTCGCCGAGCTCTCGGGTCTGGTCGAGATCACGCCCCGGGAGGTCACCCGTTTTCGTCGGCTGGTCGAGGACTCGAGGCGGCTGGAGCCCTTGCCGCTCAAGACCCGGCTGACCGAGACCGAGGTGGCTCGGGTCGCGGCGCAGCGTTACCGATTGCCGGGTGTGGAGTTGCGGGCCCGGCTCTTTCGCAGTTATCCGCAAGGCGAGCTGGCGGCGCATGTGATCGGCCACATCGGGCGGATTTCGCTCAAGGACCTGCAAGAGATCGAAAAAGCCGAGCTGGGCTCTCGTTATGCGGGGACCACCCATATCGGCAAGATTGGCATCGAACGGTCCTACGAGGCTGCGCTCCAGGGTCGCCCCGGCTATGAGGAGGTCGAGGTCTCGGCGCTGGGCAAGGTGGTGCGCACCGTCTCGAAACTTGAGCCGGTGGGGGGATCGAGTCTGCACCTCTCGCTCGACTCGCGCCTGCAGGCGCTGGCCGAGGCCCTCTTTGCGGGCCGGCGTGGCGCGCTGGTGGCGATCGAGCCGCCCACAGGCGATGTCCTGGCGATGGTGTCTCAGCCCGGCTTTGACCCCAACCTGTTTGTCGATGGGATCGATCAGGCGAGCTGGCAGGCGCTCAATGAAGACCCCGACAAGCCGCTCGTCAATCGTGCCCTGCGCGGCACCTACCCCCCGGGTTCGACCTACAAGCCCTTTCTGGCGCTGGCTGCGCTCGATTCGGGTTTCCGCAGACCCCAGGACTCGATCGTCGATCCGGGCTATTTCCAGCTGGGCGATCACCGTTTCCGTGATTCGCGCCCCGGTGGCCACGGCACGGTCGACCTGTTCAAGTCGATCGTCGTTTCGAGCGATACCTACTATTACAAGCTTGCCTACGAAATGGGGGTCGACCGGCTGCACCGGCTGCTCTCACCCTGGGGTTTCGGTCAGCGTACCGGAATCGATCTCGATCACGAATCGCCCGGCATCCTGCCCTCGAGCGACTGGAAATATCGCCGCTACGGCAAGCGCTGGCTGCCCGGAGAGACGCCGTCGGTGGGTATCGGGCAGGGCTATAACGCATTCACGATGCTGCAACTCGCCCGGGCGACGGCGGCGATCGCGCGGGGCGGGCAGATCCCCCAGCCTCGGCTCGTGCGCGCGATTCAGCCGGCCGGGTCGTCCGAGGTCGTCGCCCTCCCCCAACCGCCG
>JBIKTA010000430.1:0-3298 GCA_044348315.1 Burkholderiaceae bacterium
CAGCACCTCGCGGGCCTCTTTCGCAGCGTCGCCCTCCATCGCGGCCTCGAATTCCGAAGCCCCCCCGGACGACATGCCAATATCGGGATGGGAGGCCACCCCCCGCCAGTTCGCAATCGAGTCCCGTACCTCGGCGAGGATCCGGAGGGCCTCGTGCTTGTCCAGTTCGAATCGGGGTGCTTCGACAAGCAGTTGCTGAATTGAAGTGACCGGGCCGGTTTCCTCGCTCAGCCAGGTCTTGGACTCGGGTCTTTTGTCGGGGAACGGGTTCAGGTCGAAGGCCGGTGCGAGTCGCCAGAGGTTTGCGCCAGAGTAAAGAAAACCGGTGTTCTGAAGGTGATCGTCGACGTTGGTGATCATGTGGTTGAACACCAGACGACGCCAAAGCTCCCGGGCATCCTGTGCAAAGTCCCTACAATGGATTCTCATCCGATCGAGTAACTCCGTATAGGCCCGCTCATCGTCCCGATCTGCTTCGATCAGTGATGCAGCGGACAGGTAAGGGATGCGGTGCTGAGAGGGGCTGCGGTCGAAGCGCCGGATGATCGCGATCGGTGCCCCGTCCACCAGGATGATGCGAGCCTCGGCGGCTTCGATTCCGGCTTGCTGCGCGAGTCGTAAGGCGAGGACCTCTCCCTGGGTCACGCATCGCTGATCGCCGACGCTTGGAAACTTGCCGATCGCAAGCGATCCGTCCGTATCGATCAAGGTGCACTTGGGCCGCATGCCACCGAGCGAGGTTCCCCTGCCCTGTAGGTAGGCAAGATCCTCGGCCGTCTCCTGACTGAGCTCGACCGCGCGCGATGCCTTCAGGATCTGTCCGACCTCGAGGAGGGGGGGCGTGCGTCGATCACCGTGGCGAGTCGTCCCGGGTGTCTCGCCATTCGGATCCACCAAACGGATCGCACCGACCCTGCTGTGATCATCTACAGCCATCAGATAGTCGAGTTCGGTCAACGAACCGATTGAGCGATCCCTGGCTCGCGATTTGGCATGAGCCCTCGCGATGACCCGCCTGCCCCAGGCGTCCGGTGCCGTGTCGGCGAGCGCATGAAAGAAGCAGGAACCTCCGGCGCTGTTCTTCTTGCGGAGCTGGTAGCCCGGTCGGCGGCTCAGATCGGGCGAGATGTCGAAACCATCCGGGTCAGTCAGCCAGCGTTCGTCATACGCGAACTGTGAGAACTCCCTGCGCCCGTCTTGCTGATGGATCAGCCGCCCCGCGAGCCGTGCGCCTTGACCGATCCGTAGATCGATCGCCTTTCGGGTGGTCGTGCGTGTGTGCATCACCGGGCGTCCTCAGAACGCGCCACTCTCGTCGGTCAGCCGGGATCGCCTGATGCGCAAAGGAAGCTGCTCATCCATCATCATCAGCCCGATGCTGTCCTCTGCCGTGTCGAACAGCCGATCGAAGCGGTCCAGATCGCCGAATACCTGGATGGCACGCACCACATTGACCAGGGCAGTACCGGGATGGCCAGCCTCCATGCGGCGCACAGTCTGCACCGATGCGCCAATGCGCTCGGCCAGATCCTGCTGGCTGAGCCTGCGGCGCCGCCGGGCCAGGGAGATGCCCCGGCCGAGTTGCGCAAGGCTGCGCTCGACCGGAAGCGGAATGGGGGATGCCTTCTTCATCAAGGCATCATAAACGATAAGCCAGGTCGATTAAAGAGTTATTTATGGATGCTTAATGATAGGGCTCTCCACGCTGCACGATATCGTCCCGCGCTCCGCGAAACCGCCCGACCCCGCCGATCACGGCAGCTTGTAGACCCGCCTGGCGTTGTCGCGCATCAGTTTCTCGAGCACATGAGGTTTCAGGCCCAGCGCCTCGATCTCGTTTACGGTCCGCTCAAAATCGAGCACCGGGTAGTCGGTGCCGAAGAGCACCTTGTCTTGCCCATAGCTGTTGAGGTAATGGACAAAGGAAGCTGGCCAGTACTTGGGGCTGTGAGCGTCGCAGCCGATGAAGACGTTCTTGTGCTTCCAGGCCATCGCGATCATTTCCTCGGTCCAGGGGATGCCGACGTGGATGCCGATGATCTTGAGTTCGGGGAAGTCGCAGGCCACGCCATCGAGGGTGATCGGACGACCGACGCTGCGCAGTGGCCTCGCCGGGTCATAGACCAGCGACTGGCCGACCTGGAGCTGCACCGGGATGTCGAGCTCCACGCATTTCGCGTAAAACGGATACCAACGGGCATGGTCGGGGGCGAGCTCGAACCAGTGAGGATAGAAGTGGGCACCGATGAATCCGTATTCAGTGACCGCATGCGCGAGCTTGCGCACCCCTGTCATCCCCTCCGTGGGGTCGAGTCCGGCAAGCCCGCTGAAGCGGTCCGGGAATCGCTGGACAGCCTCGGCCACCGTCTCGTAGGGTAGATGCCAGCTGCCTGGAATGCCGAGCTGGCCGGTGCGCGTGGCGACCAGAAACGCACGCTCGATGCCGGCGCGGTCCATCATGGCGAGCATCTGCTCGTGGGTGATGCCCTCGGTCACGGAGGCTTCGCGGCCGATCTTGCCGTTGAAGAAGCTTTTGGTCCAAGAGGGCCGCATGCGGATGATTTCTGGCGTCAGTGGATTGACGACGATGTCGATGGCCTTGATGCGTGGGGTCATGTCTCTGTAAGCTCGCGCTCTGTTGCAGGAAGTGGGAAGGTGGGGTCATGAACGAAGAAGCCCGGCCGGTGAGGCCGCACAATGCCGGTGAGCAGTTCCTGAGGCAGCTCGCTGCGCGGGGCGTGTCCTGGTTCTTCGCCAATTCTGGCACGGATTTTCCGTCTCTGGTCGAGGCGATCGCCCGCGCCTCGGCGGAGGGCTTCAAGATCCCCAGACCGCTCCTGGTGCCGCATGAAAACGTGGCGGTGGGAATGGCTTATGGCGCAACGCTTGCCACGGGCGAGCCGCAGGCCGTGATGGTGCATGTGAACGTGGGCACGGCGAATGCGCTCTGCGGCCTGATCAATGCCTCGCGCGAGCAGGTGCCGATGCTGCTCGCGGCCGGTCGCACGCCCTGGATGGAGACGGGCGTGGCGGCGAGCCGGTCGATGAACATCCACTGGGCGCAGGAGATGTTCGATCAGGCCGGCATCGTGCGCGAACATGTCAAATGGGACTATGAGTTGCGCGCGGCCGCGCAGCTGCCCGATGTGCTCGATCGCGCCCTCGCGATTTCCCGCAGCGACCCCGCCGGCCCGGTTTATCTGAGTCTGCCCCGTGAGGTGCTCGATCAGCCTGCGCCGGACTTCGCGGAAGACCCGCTGCAGCGTCCCGCCGGCAAGGTCGAGCCCGACCCGCGCGT
>JBIKTA010000034.1:0-10970 GCA_044348315.1 Burkholderiaceae bacterium
GGGACCTTTTTTCCGCAAGCGTCCGAGGCCTGCTGGCGATTGAAAATGCCAGATTCCTGCTGCCGGTGCGCCCTGGCGACACGATCCGGACCGAAGTCGAGGTCATCAGCAAGCGTATGACCAAAAAGCCCGGCGTCGGGCTGGTCACCTTCCGGGATCACGTCATCAATCAAAACGATCAGACCGTGTTTCAGAACGACAAGATCGCACTCATCGCCTGCCGACCAGCAGACCCGAACCAGGCTGAGCAACCGTGACCGTCCAATCCGCGCGCGCGGTGTTGGCAGACTGCCTGCACCAGACCCAAACCGAAATCGAAACGTTTCAGAGTGCGCGCCTACGCGAGATGCTAGCGCTGTGCGCGCGCGGCCACGCGTATTACAGAAGCGCCTGGCAGGAGGCCGGGATCGACCCGGCCCGGATCGAGTCCATCGAAGACCTGCAACAACTGCCCCTCACGCCCAAGCGCGCCATGATGGAGGCCCCCGAGGCCTTCAGGCTGCAGGTACCCGACTTGCCGATCGAGGAAAGGGTGCTGTGGGAGGTGCTGTACACGACCGGAACCAGCTCTGACCCCACACCGGTCTACAACACCACGCACGACTATCACGCCTATTTGCTGCAATCTCAACGGGTTGCAAACATTGCGTCGATCCACAGCGATGATGTGATCGCCAATCTATTTCCCCTCACCGCGGCACCGATGGGTGCCTTCGTTCGCTCAGCAACCAACGCCTATGCCGCCGGGGCGAGCATCTTTGCCGCGCTGCCGGGTGCGAAACTCGGCGCCTTTGGGGTCCAGCGGCCGCTCGACTACGCCGTGACAGCGATCGCCGCACAGCGGGCGACCCTGCTGTGGGGCGTGCCCAGCTTTGTGAGACGGGTGCTGCTGCGTGCGCCGGAACTGGGGGCCGACTTCAGTTCAGTGAGAATGTGCGTCATCACAGGTGAAGCATCTTCGCCGGCGATGCGTGACGAGTTGCGACGCCTGATGCGTGCGCTCGGCACCCAGGATGCGCTGGTCTTCGACCGCTACGGCTCGACCGAGCTGGGCGCATTTGCTCAGTGCACCGAGGAGAGCGGTTGGCACAACCCCGCGCCCGAGATCCAGTACCACGAGATCGTTGACCCTGACACCGGCCGACGCCTGCCTGATGGCGAGCGTGGCGCACTCGCGGTCACGCACCTCAACCGACGGGGAACGGTACTGATCCGATTCCTTGTGGGCGACCTCGCTTCAATCGAACGCGGACCCTGTCCGCATTGCGGGCGCACCGGCGACCGGGTCATTGGGCCGATCGTGCGGACCAAGGACCTGGTCAAGGTCAAGGGCATGCTCATCAATCCTTCGGCCCTGCTCGAGGCCCTCCAGGGCATCGATGCGGTCGATGAGTTTCAGGTCGTGATCGATCGGGTCAACCCCAATGACCCCTTCTCGATGGATGAGATGGTGCTGCGCATTGCGACCCGACACACTGACCCCGACGGGGTCGCTCAGCAGGCGCTCGAGCGCGCCCGTGCCGCATCGCGGGTCACGCCCCGCGTCGAGTTTGCCCCTGCGCGATCCCTTTATGATCCCGACAGTCAGACCAAGGCGAGCCGCTTCGTCGACCGGCGTGCGGCGCCGGTCCAGGCGCCTGAAGTCCGTGCTCCACATCCCATTTCGCCAGGCTCAGGCTCGGCCTGATTCACTGACCCCTTTTTCCGGAGAAACCCACGATGAATCTGCACCTGAGCGGCAAGACCGTCATGATCACCGGTGGATCGAAAGGCATTGGCGCGGCCTGTGCCCGATCCTATGCGGCCGAAGGCAGTCATCTGATCCTGGTCTCACGCAATGCGGACCAGCTTCACGCCACCGCCCAAGCCATCACCGCGCAGCACGCGGTCCAGGTCCGCACCCTGGCGCTCGATCTGCGCAAGCCCGAGGATTTTGCGCAAGCCGCCCAGGCCGCGCGCGAGGTTGACATCCTGGTGAACAATGCCGGAGACATCCCGGCAGGATCGGTCGTGAAGCTCGACGAGGCCACCTGGCGGCATGCCTGGGAGCTGAAGGTCTTCGGCTACATCAACCTCTGCCGCGAGGCGTTCTCGGCGATGAGCGAAGCCCGCCGCGGGGGCGTGATCGTGAACGTGATCGGACTGGCTGCCGAGCGGGCGACCTTCGACTACATCTGCGGATCCTCTGCCAACGCCGCGCTGACGATGTTCACCAAGGGGCTGGGATCCGACTCGCACAAGCACGGTGTCAGGGTGGTCGGCGTTCACCCGCCCTCCACACGCACCGACCGCATCGAGAAGGTGCTGCGCACGGCGGCCGAGCAGCGCTACGGCGACGCCACCCAGACCGAGCGCCTGATCAGCGAGGGCATCTTTACCCGGCCGATCGATGCCGAACAGGTCGGCGACATGGTGGTCTACCTGAGCTCGCCGCGCGCGAACCAGATCTCAGGTGTGGTCATGGCGCTGGGCTAAACAGCTGAGCGCCCCCCGCGAGCGAATTGCGCTCACCCGCTCACCATCAGGCGACAGCATCTGTGCATTCGCTCACCACACCTTTCAGGGCCTTGGTGATCGGTGCCTCCGGCACCATCGGATCGGCCTTTGTCAGCGCGCTCGCGGCCGATCCCGGATGTGAACGGGTCACGACTGTTTCGCGCAGCACACACGCCGGTTTCGATCTCGAAGATGCAGAGAGCCTGACGCGGCATATCGAGCAGATCGGTGCGGGCGGCCCGTACTCGCTGGTGATCGATGCGACGGGAGTACTGGCCGTCGACCCTTCAGGGCCGGAAAAATCGCTTGGGGCGATCGTCCCCGAGTCGATGCAGCAGATGATGCAGATCAATGCGATCGGTCCGATCCTGATGCTGCGGGCCCTTCTACCTCATTTCGCTCCAGGGCGCTGTCTCTACGGCAAGCTCTCGGCCCGGGTCGGCAGCATCGCGGACAATCGACTGGGCGGCTGGTATGGCTACCGGGCGTCCAAGGCGGCGCTCAACATGCTGCTTCAAACGGCAGCGATCGAGATCCATCGCCGCCGACCCGAGATGGTGATCGCTGCCCTGCAGCCAGGCACTGTCCGCTCTGCGCTGTCCGAGCGTTTCATCGGAAGCCGGACCGATCTGGTCGACCCCATTCAGAGCGCTCAGGGCCTGCTCGCCGCGCTGGACAGCTTGACGCCCGAATCAGGCGCTTCCTTTATCGACTGGCGGGGCGAGACTATCCCCTGGTGAGATTCGATACTAGGCCTTGCGAAGTGCGTCGATCAGGGCCTGCGTGTACATAGACGTGGAAGCCGCGCCCCCGAGGTCGGGCGTGCGGATGCTCCGAACATTGAGAGTCTGGTCGATTGCCAGGCGAAGCCGCTCAGCCAGGTCATTCCGCTTCACATGATCGAGCATCATCGCGCCCGCCAGGAGGAGCGCGGTCGGATTGGCCTTGCCCTGTCCCGCAATATCGGGCGCCGATCCATGGACCGCTTCGAACAGGGCAGCGTCGACCCCAATATTGGCACCGGGTGCCATGCCTAGGCCCCCGATCAATCCTGCCACCAGATCGGACAGGATGTCGCCAAACAAATTGGTTGTGACCAGCACATCAAACTGCCAGGGATTCAAGACCAGTTTCATTGCGCAGGCGTCGACAATGATGGTCTCGAAGGCAAAACGATCGCGGTACTCGCGCTCATAGAGGCGCTCGGCCGTTTCCTTGAAAATGCCGGTCAGCGCCTTCATCACGTTCGCCTTGTGGACCACGCTGACCTTCCTGCGGCCCTGCTGGACGACCAAATCAAAGGCATAGCGAAGGATGCGCTCGCAGCCCGCGCGCGTGTTCACGCCGGTCGCCATCGCGACAGCATGGGGATCACCGTCGATTTCGACGTAGTGTTCGTGACCGATGTACAGCCCCTCCAGGTTTTCACGAACAACAACCAGATCGATCTTGTCGTAGCGCCCACCTGCGACCAGCGTACGGGCCGGGCGGAGATTGGCGTAGAGCTTGAAGGCTTCGCGCAGCCGCACATTGATACTCCGGTAGCCGCCCCCGGACGGCGTCTCGAGCGGGCCCTTGAGCGCCAGACGGGTCCGCCGAATGCTGTCCAGCGTCGCCTCAGGCAACGGATCACCCAAACGGGCAAGCGCGCCAAGGCCGGCACTGCAGTGCTCCCACTCAAAAGGCGCGCCCAGCGCATCGAGCACGGCGACGGCAGCCTCAACGATTTCCGGACCGATGCCGTCTCCGGCGATGAGGGTGGCAGGGATTCTGGGGGACGACATGATTGAACTCCGCACATGAATGTCAGGCTGAAGCTTAGTGGAGGGAAGCTGACTTCAGCTGACGTTTGCGGCGATGCAACATTTACAGCCAGGGCTCATGGCTCAGCGTGCGTCGCGCCACGTACAAGCTTTGCGCTAAGATCCTGGGCTGGCTCTACACCATCCACCCGTCGCCAGGGGAGCCCACCAGGATCACGCAAGCGATCTGCGGGGCTGAGAGTGTGCCGACATGTGCGGTGCAGACCCTGGAACCTGATCCGGCTCATACCGGCGGAGGAAGTGCGACATGTCTCTCGCCCATCTCGGCGCGCTTGGCGCTGCGCTGCTCGTGTTCGTTTTGGTCGGCCTGCGTGCGCGCTCGGCCGGGGGTGACCTCGACGATTTTCTGACGGCCCGCAACACGCAAGGCGCCTCGGCACTCGGGCTCTCGTTTCTCGCCTCGGGTCTGGGCGCCTGGATTCTATTTGCCCCTCCGGAGATTGGTGCTTTCGTCGGACCGGTCGCGCTGGCCGGCTACGCGATCGGCGCCGCCCTGCCTTTTCTGGTGTTCGCCTGGGTGGGATCACGCGTGCGGGCACGACTGCCGCGCGGGCGCAGCATTGGCGACTTCGTCGCGAGCCGATTCGGTTCTTCGATGCGCGTCTGGGTGGCCGCGCTGTCGGTCCTCTACATGCTCTGCTTTCTTACCGCGGAGCTGACCGCGATCGGAGGAATCACGACACTCCTGTCGGATCTGCCCGCCTGGGTCGCGGTACTCGGTGTCGCCGGCGCGACGCTGATCTACACGACGGCCGGCGGTCTGCGCGCCAGCATCATCACCGATCGCTGGCAGGCATGGCTGCTGATCGCGCTTCTGTTGATTGTCGGCGCTGCGCTGCTTCTGGGCCCGCCGGTGACTCAGCCCGCCACTCCGCCTCCCCAGTTTCCGCCACTGCCTGTCGGCCTTTCAGTAGCGTTGACATTGGTAATCGCAGTGACGGCCGCAAACCTCTTCCATCAGGGCTACTGGCAACGCATATGGGCCGCCCGCGACGAACGCGCACTGGGCCGAGGTGCCTGGCTGGGCGCGATCACAACGGTGCTTGCCATCGCCGCGGTGGGCGCGATTGGTCTCTACGCTGCCCAGTCCGGAACGGCGCTGGGTTCCCCTCCCCTGCCCCTATTCGCCCTCGTCCGCGAAGCAGGCCCCTGGCTGTCTCTCGTCACCCTGGTCCTGGCGGTCGCACTGGTCGCGTCATCGGTTGACACGCTGCAAAACGCCATCGCCTCGCTGGTCGCGACCGAGACCGGTGCCACGACCCTGGTTCGTGCGCGCTGGATCACGGTGTTCCTGATGCTCCCGGTGATCCTCATCGCGCTTCAGGGCATCTCGGTGTTGCGGCTGTTTCTGATCGCTGATCTGCTTTGCGCCACGGCCGTCGTGCCAGTGCTCCTGGGCCTGTGGCATCGGATGAGCGCGCGGGCTGCCGTGATGGGGGCGATTGCCGGTGTGGTCGGTGCCGTGGTGCCCGGCTGGATTACGAGCGGCAGCCTCGCGGGCGGGATACTGGCTGCGAGCTTTCCCGGCTCGATCCCGACACTGCCACCGTTTCTGGGGGCCCTGCTGCTGTCGACTCTCGTGAGTCTCGCAGTCGCACTTTCGGGATGGGGCCATCGGGATCTTCGGGACGGCGCGATCGAATGAGCAGCGCGCGGGTGCTGATCACCGGTTTCGAACCCTTTGACGGTCACCGGATGAACGTGTCATGGGAACTCGCCCAAGCCCTGGCCGCGCAATCAGGCAGCGGGCAGTCGTGGCATGCGGCCTGTCTGCCCTGCGCATTTGGTGAGGCGGCCCTGCAACTAGGTTCACTCGTCGATGCACGGCAGCCCGATTATGTGTTCGCGCTGGGCCAGGCCGAGGGGCGCGGTGAGATCACGATCGAGCGGGTCGCACTCAATGTTCGTGATGCGCGGATTCCGGACAATCTCGGTTGCGAACCGGTCGACGAACCCATCGTCGAAGGCGCGCCGCTCGCCTATCAGACCGGGTTGCCCTATCGCAGACTCGTCCGTGAGCTGCGCGCTCGCGGGCACCCCGTCGCCCTGTCCAACACGGCCGGGACCTTCGTCTGCAATGAAGTGTTCTACGTGCTCATGCACCAGACCGAGGCCCGACGCATCCGAAGCGGCTTTGTCCACCTGCCGATACTGCCCGAGCAGCAACTCACGCCCGCCGAGGCGACTGAGCGCGTTGCTCGGGAGGACGCCCCCCTGCACGCGAAGGGTCCTGTGCCGAGCCTGGCCTTCGATCGCCAGCTCGCAGCGCTGATCGAGCTGGTCCGGATCACGATCGAAGCTGAGCGGCCGTCGGACACCGCCTGAGTCCCTGTCTCGGGCCATGCGCCGCGAGCCATACGCCGGGACTAGGCCTCGGTACCGCGCCGGGTCCGAATCTGCCGCCTTCGCGAAGACCGGACCCGCCAGGTCCAGATCCACGACACGGTTATGTAGGTGAGCACACTACCCACCACGGCAAACAGCACAAGCCCGACGATCAGCGGTTTGCCGACCCCCAGCACCCGCCGCTTGGTCGCCTCCCACCAACTCTCACCGGGTTTTTGCTCCAGTTCCTCCTGAGGGGGCAGGGTCTGCGGAGGCGGTGCCGAGTCGGGCTCGTTGACGATGAAGGAACCGACCTTCCAGGCCAGGTAGTACACCGGGCCAAAGGTCACGGGGTTGGTCACCAGAGTGCTCGCCGCCGCCGCAGGAATGTTGGCGCGCAGAACGACCGCTGCCGCGGCGCTGAAGGGAATCTGAGCAATCGGGATGAGAAATCCGAAAAAGACGCCAATGGCTGCGCCCAACGCAAGGCCGCGACGGCTGAAGCGCCAGAGTCGCGGGTGGTAGAGGGCGGGACCTAACCAGCGCAACCAGCGGTTGCTCTGCAGGGTCTCCCGGGAGGGCATCAGTTTGCTGAAAAAACCCATGTGCAGATGGCGGGATGGAGGATCGGGTGAAGGCTCGGCAAGACCGGGCGCATCGAGACTCAACGCCGAATCTCAGTACGCCCTGCCGCCATCATATCGGGGATTGGGAGCCGCGCAAAAAACCTTCGATCTGCGGTCGGTTCCCGCTCTAGACGCCTCCTGGGCGAGCCTGCTCAGCAAAACCCCTCACGTCAGGGGCTGAACCCAGGCTCCAACAGGCATCGATCAATTGCCGGGTGCGCGTAGCGCCCAGCACCGGCTCCGACAAATTGCCAAATTTGTCCTCGAGCTGTGCATCGCTCATCGGTCGCCCGAGCGAGCCAATTGCATGCTCGACAAAGACATGAACCCGCCGCCCATCCTTCAAGATCGCGGTCACATCGGCGCTCGCCTCATCGATCGTATCGTCCACGGTCGCGACGACTCTGCGGCGCAGATCAACCACATCGGGCCGGCCTACGATCTCATCTGCATACTGTTCCTCAGCCGCACGACCAAAGATCAGCCCGGCCGCGCAACCGTGGTAGACGCTGAATTTGCCCTCCAATCCGTTGGCCGGCTCCTTCTTGCCGGTCAGCTCCAGGACCAGCGAATGCACCCTCAGCTCGATCCGCTCGACCTGCTCAGGTCGAATACCCTGCTCGCGTAATTGCGAACACGCATCGATGCTGGGGTGGATCACGATTCCACAGGCGAAGGGCTTGTAAGTATTGAAACTTATCTCGAAACGCTCACCCAACTCATCGGTTGCCTCGTTCCAACGGCACTTCGTCGAAACGACCTGCGCCCACCCGCGGGCCGCCTCGATTGCACGGGGGCTGGAGGTAAAGCCTTCTTTCGCCATCAGTGCGGCCATGAGCCCCGCGCGCGCGGCCCCGCCCGGGTGAAAGGGTTTGGTCATCGTGCCGAACTGATCACGCAGGCCCACCGGCTGCGAGGCGGCAATGCCCAACGCCATGGCCGTGCGCTCGGCATCGAGCCCGAGCAGGCGGGCGCAGCCTGCGGCCGCGCCAAACATCCCGGTGGTGCCCGTGATGTGCCAGCCACGGTCATAGTGCTCGGGGTAGACGACATTGCCCAGGCGGCACGCCACATCGATACCAAGTACAAGCGCATCGATCAATTCCCGACCCGTCGACCGCCTGTGCTCGGCGAGCGCGAGCAGCGCCGAAGCCACGGGCCCCGCCGGATGTATGATCGTCTTGAGATGGGTGTCATCGAAATCGAAGGTGTGCGAGCTGATGCCATTCAAGAGCGCAGCACTCGCGATGTCGACCCGCTCGCTCCGGCCTGCAATGGTCGCCTGGGCCGCAGGCTCGAGGACCTGTACTGCGGCAAGCGCCCGCGCGGTCGCCTCATGATGGGCGGCACCGACCGCGCACCCGAGCCAGTTCAGAAAAGTGCGATGCGCCTCGTGGTCGACCGCATCCGACCATCCTCTCGAGGGATGACGGGCGACGAAATCGGCGAGCGATCGGGTGATCGGAGGGGCGTGCTGGTCCGCCTGGACCTGGGTGTTACGGGCCATGATGTCCTTGACTGCAAAGTTTGGGGGGGAATGCGCCGGAACCGACGGTCAACTGTCGAGCTGAATGCCGCGCTTGCGTGCGAGACTCGTCCAACGCGCCACATCCTCGGCGATGTACTTGCCGAATTGCGCCGCGCTCATTGGCATGGGCTCGACGGCTTCGGCCGAAAGCTTGTCGCGCAAATCAGCGGCCCTGAGCACAGTACCCAGGGTCTCGTTCAGCCGACTGACGATCTCGGCGGGCATGCCGGCCGGACCCACGACACCGTACCACTGCACCGCGTCGAAGCCCTTGAAGCCGATTTCCTCCATGGTGGGAAGATCCTTGAGCGCCGGATGCCGCTGAGCGCCGGTTACGGCAAGCGGTCGGACCCGGCCCGAGCGGATATGCGGCAAGGCCGCAGCGAGGCCGGGCATCATCGCCTGCGTCTGACCCGAAATCAGGTCAACGAAGGCCGGCGCAATACCCCGGTAGGGAATGTGCGTGATGAAGATCTCGGCCTCCTGCTTGAGTAACTCCATCGCCAAATGCGTCAGTGACCCAGCACCCGCCGAGCCATAGCTGAGCCGCCCGGGGTTTTTCCGGATGTGCTCCACCAGCATCATGGCGGAGCTTGCCGGCACATCGGGATTGACCACCAGCACGTTCGGCGTGCCGCCAATCATGCCGATCGGCGTGAAATTGCGGACGGGATCGTACGGCAGCTTGCGGGTGGCCGGAGCCGTGCCGTGGGTGGCCACATAGCCCTGCATCAGCGTATAGCCGTCGGGCGCCGCCCGGACCGTGTTCTGCGAAGCGATCACCCCGCCGCCACCGCCCTGATTTTCGACGATCATGTTTTGGCCAAGCAACTTGGCCCAGCGCTCAGTCACCGTGCGACCGACCATGTCGCTGCCCCCCCCGGCCGCAACGGGCACGATGTAGCGGATGGGTTTGGCCGGATAGGCCGCCTGGGCGAGCGCAGCCGAGGGAGCGACCACCATAGCGGGCAGGGCCGTGAGCAGAGTCCGTCGTTTCATGATGCCTCCTTGTTGAGACGCGACCACGCGTCATTGACGTGAGATTCGAGAAGTGTCCGGGCGCGATCGCCATCGCCGACCACCAGGGCCTCGGCGATGGATTCGTGCTCGGCAATCGATGCCTGCATCGAACTGGCCTGCGACAGGTTGCGCAGGCGCGAAACATGCAGCTTCTGAATGAGCGAGCGATAGCTCGACTCGAGTTCTGGGTTACCTGCCGCGATCACGATGTCCCAGTGAAATTGAAGATTCGCCCGGTAGTAGTCCTGCAGCACCCCGCGAACCGAAGCGCTCCGCATGGCAGCAATCGATGCGCCGAGTCGCTCGCACAGCGCCTTTCGGATGGGTTGCGATTGCTCGGTCACGCAGCGCCCGGCGAGGCCGTCGAACACGGCCCGCAGCTGATAGAGATGACGAATCTCGACCGGACTCAATTCGCGGACGAACACGCCGGCATGCTTGCGGGAAACGACCAGCCCGGTGCTTTCGAGCTCGCGCAGAGCCTCCCTCACAGGTACCCGTGAGACCTCCAGCCGGCGCGCCACGTCAGGCTCGTTGATGCGATCGCCCGGCCGCAGGCTGCCGCCCACGATCATCGCCAGCACTTCATCGCGAACGACCTTGGAGAGCGGCAGCGCCCGGATCTCGGCGACACGCTCGGCATCCGGACGCTCGAGCCAGGGCAGCCATTCCATAGGGGGTCATTGAAAGTTGGTGGATGTATTTCGTATACGATACGCGACAAGCGGCGCACAGCCAAAATGACGATGCGAATGCCCCTTGAATGGAGTTGGCCATGAAAGCCTGGATGCTCGAACCCAATGATCTCTCGCTGAAGCTTGCGGAGATCGACCGACCCACGCCCGGGCCGGGTCAGATGCTGGTGCGCGTGCACAGCGCGGCGATGAACCGCGGAGAACTGCTGCAGGGCGCCAAGAAGACCACTCAGGCCAAAGTTTCAGGCATCGAATCCGCCGGCGTGGTCGAGGCCCTCGGCGCGGGCGTGACCGCCTTCTCTGTCGGCGATCGCGTCATGGGCCGCGCGATGGGAGGCTTTGCCGAGTACACACTGATGGATTATCGCGACGCAATTGGCGTTCCGGACAACCTCGACTGGCTGTCCGCCGCAGCCCTGCCGATTGCCAGCCTGGTCGCCTACGACATGCTGATTCC
>JBIKTA010000431.1:0-3296 GCA_044348315.1 Burkholderiaceae bacterium
GGCGTTCATTCAATTCCGTGATGTCATCGGCCAACCGGATGATGTCACGGTCAACGATCGTTCCCTCGACATGCGCCTCGATCTCGACAAGCTCACGCTGCAGCCTGGCGATATCGGCATCGGCCAGCGCAATCTCCTGTGTCGCGCCCGCAAACACCGTGGCGGCATCCTCATCCAGCAATGGGATCTCTCCGGCTGCCAACAGCTCGGTTCGTTGTGCGCGCACCGAGTCGAGCATCAGCAGCAGGGGGCGAACACGACGGATACGCTCCAGCCGACTCAGTTGCTGCCGGAGCTCAAGATCCTGTGCCTTGGCCTCGGTCAAACGCGCCTCGGTCGCTGTCATTGCTTCGTGCCGGGCCTGCCAGTCCCGCGTGCGCAATCGGGCTTGCTTGAAGACCTCAACTGCCGCATCGTGGGCCTCGAGTGCCTTGTAGAACTCGCGCGCGCCGGACTTCCGAGGTGCCCAGATTACATCGGCATCCGCCTGAATCTGTTGCAGGGCGCCGCCCAGGTGCTGCAGGCCCGATGCCGACTGAAAGAGCATGCGCCCGATGTCGTCCGCGGCCGACAGGATGCCGGCACCGCCCTCGACCAGAGTCGTGTGATCGAGGGCATAGGTGCGCGCAAATGCCTGGGCCTGAAGACCGCCCAGCCAGGATTGCAGCACGCCGTCCGGCAAGGCCTCATCACCGGGCGCACGCAGCGTGTTCTTGTTGCCCTTGGTCCGGTCGAATGCGAGCGACTCGAGCGCCCCGGACCCATCCGCAGGCCGGCGCTCGATCACGCCCCCGATGCGCAGTTCCGGCATGGGATGCAGAAAGGCCAGGGGGGTGCGCATCGGAATGCCGAACAACCAGTCGCCGATTGCTGAGCGGACGGTCGACTTTCCCGCTTCATTGGGACCTACGATGAGGTGGATGTCCCGGTCTTTCAGCGGCAGTTGCAACGATCGATCGGTGAATTTGCCGTATCGGATCAGATTGAGTTCACGGATGCACATGGCGGACCCCGAGCAATCAGGATGAGGCGCTGGCGCGCTGCGCCACGCGACCCATCAGTGTGGGTATCGCCTGCCGGAGCCGCTCCTGCACTTGCGCAAGCGGATCCTGCTTCATCGCCAACAGATCGGCCGAAGCCTGCGCGACCTCCACCGGCAGCTTGTCCAGCAAAGCCAGCCAGTCGGCCTGCAACAGGCGCACGAAGTCAGGGTCGTCCTGGGCCATCAGACTCAGGCCGGCAAGATCCGCCAGCGCACGCTGGGCCTCCTCGCTGGCGGGCGGGAGCTCCATGTCCGGCGCCTCGCCGTCGACGCGGACTTTCTCGATCCAGAGCCGCTCGGGATCCCGCGCCACAGCCTGGGCGAGCACTTCCTGTCGAAGCTGCCCTTCATCGGCGACCAATGAAGTGTAGGCGGCCGATCGCCCCTTGAAGACCACCCGTATCGCCAGCGGCAGGTGGGCCGGGGTCGTCTCCAACAAGGCTTCAAGCGCGAGACCCGCTGCACGCACCGCCCCCTGGCGGTCGCTGAGCGCGCCGATGTCAACCTCGAGCGCGTGCCAGCGCAATACGTCGACTTCGAGTCGGTCAACCCCGGTGATCTCGGCGCCGTCCGCACTCACCAGCAGCGCCCCGCGCGCACCCAGCTCGCGGATATGACGGCCCTGCAGATTACCCGGATAGGCGATCGTGACATCGCCGCGCTGCAGCCAGTGCGCGTGAACGTGACCGAGCGCCCAGTACTGGTAGCCCTTGGCCTGCAGTTCGGCCACCGAGCACGGGGCGTATCGTGCGTGTTCGGCATTGCCCTCGAGCGCGGTGTGCAGCACGCCGATGTTCAGCCACCCGGGCACTGGCTCAGGGTAGCTGGGCAGCAGATTGTCGGTAGTGGCGGCGAGTTTGAAGCTGCGGCCATGCAAGGCGACCTGATGGTGTTCGATTAGGAAGGTCTCGGCTTTGCGTGACGAAAAGACATGGACGTTGTCCGGCAACTCCAGACCACGCGTCATCTCGCTTTCGGCGTCGTGGTTGCCGTACAGCAGATAGACCGGGATACCGGCCTGACGGAGCCGCCCCATCTGCCGAACGAAAAAAAGGCCCGTGTTGAAGTCCTTCCAGTCCCCGTCATAGACGTCACCGGCAATCACCATGAAATCGACTGTTTCCTCGATCGCCTGGGTGACCAAATTCTGGAAGGCGTCCCGGGTGGCGGTACGCAGACGCTCGGCCGGCGCGTCAGGATAAGACGACAGTCCCCGAAGCGGACTGTCGAGATGGAGGTCGGCGGTATGGATGAACTTCACAGGCGGTCGTCCCGGAAAAGGTGGATCGTACCGCGGGCGCGCGCAAGGGCTCCCCACAGCCTCACGCCCTGAGACTCGGGCCCGCCAGCATGGCGACGTGGATTCGCAGTTCCGCGACCGCCCCCTACTGGAGATGACCCATGACGAAAACGATTCGCCTCTTCGCCTGCACGTCGCTGCTCATCCTGATCACCGCTTGCGGGGGCGGGGGTGGGAGCGCCGAAAACACAGCGCCCGCTGCACCACCGACCCCACCCACTGGACCCGCGCCGCTGATCGGGGTGTTTCTGGATGGACCGGTCGCGGGCATCGCTTATCGAACCGCCACCGGTTCGGGTCTGACGAGCGATTCAGGCCAATTCAGTTACCGCCCAGGCGAGAGCATCGTGTTCTCAGTGGGTGCCGTCGAACTGCCTGCGGTCGAGGCCGCCGCCCAGGTCACGCCGCTCGACATCGCCCGCACCGCCGATGTCAACCACCCACTGGTCACCAATATTCTCGTTTTCCTGCAGAGCCTCGATTCAGACGCTGACCCGTCCAACGGGCTGCAGATCACCGCGACCGCCCGCGGTGCAGCGACCACGTCACTCGACTTCGGGCTGCCGCCTGAGACCTTCCGCGCAAGCTCAAGCCTGCAGACACTGCTCGCCACAGCATCCAATCGGATCGAACCCGTAACGGTGGCGGATGCTACAGCACACTTCCTCGACACCCTCAAGCGGATCAATGTCCGGCCCATCGCCGACGCCGGGAACGACCGTAACGTACTGGTCGGAACGACCATCAGTCTGGACGGTTCACGCAGTTCGGATGCGGACGGCGACCCGATCACCTACCAATGGACCTTGATCTCAAAGCCCGACGGCAGCAACTCCACCGTTGGCCGCCCCGATTCAGTCAATCCCGACCTGACTGCGGACCGAGAGGGTAACTACGTCCTGAGCCTGGTGGTCAATGACGGTTCAGCGTCGAGTGAAGCGGCACGCATCACCG
>JBIKTA010000433.1:0-3295 GCA_044348315.1 Burkholderiaceae bacterium
TGGCCATGGCGGGGCTCCGGTTCCGGGAACAGGCTGGATTGTAATCATTGATTGCAATGCAATCAATGAATTCGATCGCTCATCACCGACGCCAAACAACAGAGCATCGTTCCCGCTGCGCACACTCACGCGGACTACTGCCGCAACTCTTCACGGAGCACCCGCCGCAAGACGGCCGCCGTGAGCGGCTCTTCGGCAGGGGTCTCACCCTTGGATTGATCCAGACAGTCCCGCAGGGCTGCGTTGATCATCGTTTGATAGCCCGTCCCTTGGCTCTCGGCCTTACCTCGGAAGAATTCGATCACGTCATCGTCGAGCATGATCGTGATCCGCGTCTTCCCTTTCGCCGGGATGATGGCGCCGCGCTTGGCCGCTGAAAAATCGTAGTGCTTACGCATGGTAGTGCTCCGATTCGCCTTTGCTCGCCCTGCGGGCCGAAATGAGGCGAGTTTTGTTGCCACGAGGTGCATGAACGACGACGATCACCCGCCCCAAGGCATCCATGCCGAGAGTGATCAGACGCAGCTCATCGCCTGCGTCGGGGTCTTCGATGGTCAAAGCCATCGGATCTCTCAAGGCCTGCTCCGCGTGAGCGAAACTCACCCTATGCTTGCGCAGGTTGCTGTAGGCCTTCGCTGGATCAAACTCGATGTCCATCAGGGAATTATGCATATCATATGCATACAGTCAAACCGAAATTCGCACTTGACCGTCACATGGAAGCGTGAAGCAGGACCGCGTTGATCTTCGTTTGATAGCCCGTCCCCTGGCTCTCGGCCGTAGCCTGGCGGAACTCGGCTTCGTGCGCGTGGAGGTGATTTAAGCAAGGAGGATTCCAGCCTGGTGCGGGAGTTCGCCAGTGGCCGGGGTGACCCATCGCGAAACAATGCCACCCGCGCGATCGAGGTCGCCTCGCGCTTCGCACATTGACACCCATTTTCCAAATCAGCGCGGGCAAGGGTGATCCATTTCAATCATTTTTTAGATAAGATGTGTCCAAACTTTTCGGGAGAACCTCGGTGTCCATCGCCATTCGCGAGCTCAAAGCCACCCTGTCACGGGTGCTCTCACGCGCGCAACAGGGCGAAGTGATCGAGGTCACCTCGCACAACAAGCCTATCGCCCGCATTGTCGGCATACCCGGGCATGCTGAGCCCGGACTCCGTCAGCTCGTCGCAAGCGGAGCCGTGACCTGGAGCGGCGGCAAGCCCAGGCACGAGACGCCGGTGTGGCTGGCGCCGCGCGGAACATCTGTCAGCCAGATCGTGATCGAGGACCGGCGTTGATCCTGTTCTGCGACACCTCCGCACTGGTCAAGCTTTACATTGCAGAGGATTCAAGCATTGAAATGCGCGCTCTGGCCGATGCGGCCACCATCATTGCGGTCTCTCGGATCGCCTGGGTCGAGATGATGGCGGCCGTGGCTCGCCGCAGCCGCGACTTCCCAAAAGACGCTGAGGCGCTGGAGCTCGTGCGCGAGCGTCTGCGGTCCGACTGGCCCGCTTACGCGGTGGTGGAGATCACGCAGGCCACCGTCGAGCGGGCGGGTGAGTATGCCGATACCTTTGCGCTTCGCGCTTATGACAGCGTCCAGCTTGCCGCCGCCCGGACTCTGCAAGAGGCGGCGGGAAAAGAGGTGTCATTCGCCTGCTTCGATACCCGACTGCGCAAAGCGGCGCGAGTCCTCGGGATGGAATGCCCCGCGTGACATCGGTGCGACCGCCCGGCAGCGCTGACCCGTCGCTTTCACGCGTCAGAATCCCTCGCCCTCTGACCGATCACTCGAATGCACCGGGGATGGAGCGTCCCGACCGCCACTCGTCCGACGGCGTGGCGTTTTACTTCGACGGACCGGAGCGACTCTACGCCGTCTCCGTTGCCTGCGCTTCGGCAATCAGCGTCCGGGCTAAATCGGTCGCAAGCTTGCCAGCCGCTGGAAGAGCGTGCCCCCTGGACGCATACACAACGGGTGCGCTGGACAGGGCGCCATACGACACTGACCTCACCCCGGTCGGCATGCGCACGGCCGGCTTTCCGCGCACGGCCAGATGCGGCTAGATGACCGCCTCAGCTCTGAGCTTTTCGATTTCCGCGGAAGAGAGCCCCGGGAAAAGCGACCTGCCGAAGAATCAAGTCAGTCGCATCCCCAGGGGCCACCGGGCGCAGACTCCTCCACTTCTTGTCGTCGGCATGCGGCACGCTTGGGAACAAGGAGATCCGCGGATACACCGCTGACGTGGCCAAAATCCACTCCCTCAGCCGCGGCGAACGGGCCGAGGCAAATTTTGGCAAGGAGCCAGAGGAGTGGCCCGACTCGATCATCCTCGAATTGATGCATAGGGTGACCGCATCCGCGCGACCGTATTCAATCAAATCCAGCAAATAACCGCGCTTTCGGTTCGGCGGTTGCACCTCGCAGGCATCGAGCGCGAATTCCATCGCAGCATCCGGCTTGCCGTGAGCCTGCTCGAAAAGCTCACGTAACTGGCTGGCGACTTTTCCGCAGACTGCCGCGCCTGCGTGCCGCCCTCGGTTGCTGCGTATTTCGGCGATCGTGACCGCCCGTATCGGTTGATCATGACCGAGGCTTTCGGCGGTTCGTGACCAAGGCGAGCGGTGGTTGCCGCGTAGCGTCACCACTCTAACCGAGTCGGTTTTTCGGCGATTTCGGTCTCTTTCTTTGAGGGGATTGCAGGCGGCGGACGATGGCAGACCGAGGTCCGAACCCCCACCGAAACGGAACAGAGTTCCATTTAAACATTATGATGTTGTCGAATTGAGCGCTACAGAGCCAATCAAACGATAAAATCGAAAGCAAGTTCCGTCCGCCGCTTGACATGCGGATATGCGACCAATAGACTCAATCTGCCATTTGCGTCGTGCTGCCAGCCGCTTCGGGGCCAACGCATGTGGTACTACGAGTGGCAGTTCAGCCCACTCGTCCCGCCACGACCGATGATGACCATGAGTCCACGACTTTCAAGTACGGCGCAGACATTGACCGGCTCGACCGTAGTTGAGGCGCGCCGCAAGGCCGATGAGCTTGCCGCTCGCGGCATCGACATCGTCGACTTCGGAATCGGCGAACCCGACTTCGCGGCGCCGGACGTGGCCACCGAGGCGGCGATCCGTTCACTGCGGGACGGTAAGGGCCAGTATGTGGACCCAAGCGGTCTGCCCGCGCTGCGCGAGGCCATCGCCGAGTTCGAGCGGAACCGCAACCGCCACTGCGTGGACCCCAATCAGGTGGTCGTCACTACGGGCTCCTATGGTGCGCTCACGATAACCGCGCGCG
>JBIKTA010000432.1:0-3295 GCA_044348315.1 Burkholderiaceae bacterium
TGATTCAGTCCTCTTTCCGACGATCGCTCCAGACATGACTCGATCCCGCCCCGCCATCGCAGATCGAACTGCCATCATCGGAATTGGCGAGACGCGCTATCGGCCCCACGGCGCTGCCGACCGGACCGAGTTCGACCTGTGCTGTGAGGCGGTCATCCGTGCCGCCGATGACGCGGGTATCGATCTCGCGCAGATCGATGGCTTCTGCTCGTTTGCGAACGAGCGTCAGGAGCCGGTCGTATTGCAGCAGGCGCTCGGCATTCCCGCCCTGAGGTTTTCAAATATCGTCTGGGGAGCCGGGGGCGGAGGGGCAGCCGGTGCAGTGATGAATGCAGCGCTCGCGCTGCATGCTGGCATCTGCGACTACGTCGTTGTGTATCGGTCGATCTGCCAGGGCCAGTTCGAGCGCTTCGGTCACTATCGCGTTCGTCCCTGGGGTAGCCAGTGGATGGCGCCCTTTGGTCTGATGTCACCAGCGCAGATGGTTGCCCTGACCTTTCGTCGCTATCTGCATGAGCAGGGTGTCGATCCGGAGCATCTCGCCGAGATCGCGATTGCCTTTCGCGAACACGCGCAGCGCAACCCCCGCGCCGTCCGCTACGGACGTCCCTTGAGCCTCGAACAGTATCAAGCCTCACGACTGATCGCAGATCCCTTTCGCGCGGCCGATTGCTGCCTCGAGACGGACGGTGCCTGTGCCCTGATCCTCACCACCCGCGAGCGTGCGAGCGATGCCCGCAGTCGACCGGTGCGCCTGCTGGGTGCTGCCCAGGCAAGCGGTCCGGGTTGGGGTCAGGGGCCGATGGGTTCTCACAACATGCCACTTGAGGACTATGCCACCGTCAATTCGCGGCTCCTTGCACGAGACCTCTTCGCAATGGCCGATCTCTCGCCTTCCGATATCGATGTCGCTCAGATCTACGATGCCTTTACCGGGATCGTGACGATGGCGCTGGAGGACTTCGGTCTGTGTGCCCGCGGCGAGGCACCTGCCTTCATTGCTTCCGGAGCGCTACGTTGGCCCGATGGCGCGCTGCCGACGAACACGGCGGGAGGGATGCTTTCCGAAAGCTATCTGCAGGGGCTGAATCTGGTTGTTGAGGGCGTTCGGCAGATGCGCGGTGAGTCGACTGCACAGGTCGATGGCGCGCGCACCTGCCTGGTCACCAGCGGTGGTGCCAATGCGCACAAGAGCGCGCTGATTCTTGCCTCGGCGGCTGCATGAATGGCTTGATCTCAAGGTTTCAGGAACTTCAATGAACGGCGATCTTCAGCGCCTCAAGGCGCTCCGCGACCAAACGGCCATCGTGGGCGTGGGCGCATCGGAGCAGGGAAGTTTCCCGGATGCAGATCCCTACACGCTCGCCATCAAGGCCTTGCGGCGGGCGCTCGATGATGCGGGTTTGAAAAAGGAAGACCTCGATGGCCTGATCGTCCAGGGGCCCGGCAATGTCAGCTTTGTTCGGATGGGCGAGATGCTCGGCATCAATCCGGTCGCGGGCGGCAACTTCGATCTTGGGGGGCTGGCGACCGGACCACTGATCCAGCAGGCAGCGATGATGCTCCACGCCGGACTCTGTCGGACGGTGGCTCTGGTCTACGGCAACGCCTCGCGTGCCGAGGGACGGAAGTTTGGCGGGGATACTGTGGTCACGCCGGGACGCGAGTACTCGAGCGCGTTCTATTACTACGGTCTGACCTCCCCCGGGGCGGCAAGTGCCTTCCAGACTCGTCTGCATTTCGAGACCTACGGAACGGGTCCGGAGCAACTGGCCACGGTGCCGATCACGCAGCGTCAGCATGCGATGCTGAATCCGGATTCCATCAAGAAGGATCCGTTGACCCTCGACAAGTACATGAATGCCCGCTATGTCTGCGAGCCGCTTCGACTTTACGACTATTGCCTGATCAACGATGGTGGCGTGGCCCTGATCATGACCACGACCGATCGTGCGCGCGATCTCGCCAAGCGCCCGATTCTTCTTGCCGGTATCGGTCGCCAAGATACCTACCGTAATTCCTCGATGCCGACGCACACCCTCTGGCGCGACACGATGCCGCGCGCTGCTGAACAGGTCTACGCCATGGCGGGCGTCGGACGAGACGATATCGATGCGTTGATGGTGTACGACAGCTTCTCGATCAACATCTGGTTGTCGCTCGAGAATTTCGGATTCTGCAAACCTGGCGAAGCGGGTGATTTCACGCAGGGAGGACGGATCGCGTTGGGCGGCGCATTACCGATCAATACTCATGGTGGCCACCTTTCCGACAGTTACATGCAGGGTTGGCTGCATCAGGTCGAGGCTGTCCGGCAACTTAGAGGGGAGGCTGGACCCCGGCAGGTGGCTGATGCCCGCCACGTCCAGTACATCTGTCGAGGCAACCTGTGCACGACGATGATCTATCGGAGGGACGCATGAAGCCGCTGCCGACCGTTCTGCCGCTCGAGCGGCCCTACTGGGATCACGCTCGCGAGCACCGCCTCGCGCTCCAGCGTTGCAGTGCTTGCGGCGTCTTTCGGTTTCCTGCCTCTCCCGTCTGCGCCGAGTGCAGCAGTGATCAATTTGCGTGGGTGCCGACAAAGGGTATCGGCACCCTGGTGTCCTGGGTGGTATTCCACAAGAGCTACTTCACTGCTTTCAATGATGAGATCCCTTACAACGTTGCGCTGGTCAAAGTCGATGAAGGCCCGGTCCTCTGCACCAATGTTATTGGCATTGACAACGATCGTCTCGTTGCCGGGATGCGCCTCAGGGTCGTGTTTGAAGACGTCGACGAAACCTTTTCCATCCCCAAATTCACGCCGCTATGAATCTTGAACGACTGGACCGACTCCCGCTCGCAGAACGCGCGATCGGGCCGATTCTTGCCCTGCGGGCTCGCCAGGACGGAGACCGCCGCTACCTGCGCTGGGGCGATCAGGTCTTCACCTTTGCCGACGCGGACCGGCTCTCGCGTGCCGTTGCACGGGGTCTTCGACGCCGTGGCATTGGCCGTGGCGATCGGGTCGCACTGCTCCTGCCCAACGGACCGGAGTTTGTCTGGGCCTGGTATGGGTGCGCGTTGCTCGGCGCGACGATGGTGCCGGTCAACAACACCTACGTCGGCGAGATGCTCGACTACGTGCTGAGAGACTCTGCGTGTCGTGGCCTGATCGTCCATCAAGATTTGAAACCAGCCGTGCAGACCCTGACGACTTCGACCCGTGCCCAGATCGAATGGATTGCCGTCGCCGATACGCATTCGGGCTTGACGGAGGCGGGTTCCGGGATGGAGGACGGGGCTTCGGCGG
>JBIKTA010000434.1:0-3292 GCA_044348315.1 Burkholderiaceae bacterium
GAGTGAGCTGACCCGTTGAGCATTGGTCCAGCGTGGGCTTCAACGCTCGGGCCTCGGGCCGCAGGCCAATCAGCTTCAGGGCATTGGAGCGGATCACCGCATCCTTGACTTGCCGGGCATGCTGATCGCGCCCGGAACGCGCCAGCGTGCTGATCGCCTTCCATTCACTCTTGCCGACCCCGGTCCTCAAGAAATCAGCGGCATTCTCATTGATCTCGCCTGCGAGATCGGGCCGCACCTGCCTCTGAAGGCGGCCCCTCAGGCCCTGATAGGCGCCGTAGAGCAGTAGACCCGCGCCACCCGTGAGCAGCGTGAACCCGATCAGAAATCTGCGGTGGGACGGGCGGCTCAGCGTCTGGGCCAACTCCGCCCATAATCCGGGACGATTGAATCGGGTCGCGTTTTGGGGCGTCAGTTGGCTGGCCTCCCGGAATACGCCCTGCAAGGCGGCGGGCTGGGCGCGCGGACCGATCAGAGGGGAAGTTGCCATGACTGTCCAACTCCGTCGAGGGCTGACTCAGCTACGAATCACATTGTTGGAAAAACGATTGAAGCCGCCGCCTGAATCAGGGGGTCGCGCAGTGTCGCCGTCGGACCCCAGCGCATCGCCGCCACCGAGCTCAGCCCGAATCTCGGCAGCCTGGATCATGAAACCGGCGACCCGCTCGAGAAACTGCATCTCATCGAGACCGTTCAGGGACAGCTCGCGACAGAGGAAAACGTAGCGCTCATCCTCGTCCACCGCCAGGGTGGAGCCCGCCGTCTCGATCAGGAGAAAATTCAGACGCAGGAGCCGCGAGTAAAGCGACGCGCGTTGGTCCGGAGAGGGGACCTGCAGGACGTCGCTCGATAGCGTGAAGGCATTGACGGCATCGCCCTGCCAGATGAGCGTGACCGTGAATCCGCTCTGATGCTGGAACTGGCAGAGTCCATCTTCGTCGAGCTCGATGCGCTCCGCTCCGACCATGGGCGCGAGGGCAGCAAGGTAGTTGTCAAGTAACGGCAATGGATCCAATTAAACCTCGATTCGGCAGTTGGGCACGTACGAGAGGCTGACGAGGCAGGTCCAGGGCTAGGCGCGAGCCACGGGTGGACTCAATGTCCACGCGGGGCGAGCAACAACTCCCCGGGCCTGAAGCGGCAGCCGAGCGGGCGTGGAGCGCCCCCACCACGAGGGGGACTCTCGACGTGAGCGCAACCCTTTGAAAGATTGGAAAGTTCATGCGGATTCAAGCGGCCAACTGCCGGATTTAGGTTAAGAGCTCCTGGTGGCCGAGGCAATCGTCAGTGTCGCCACCTCGAAACTGCCGGATGGTAGCGGCCAATCACGCGATTTGGCAATACGACCGAACGCTATCGATCAGTCAACTTCGGGGTGTGGCAGCGCTTTCGGGTCGGCGGTTACATGCGACAGAGCCTGTTCCACCCGACCCTCGCCGGACCCGTTCACATCAACAGCCACCCGACCATACCGCCGAGCAAGACCACGAACACCGGAGACATCCGTGCAAATACCAGGAGACCGAATGCAGCGAGCGCCAGACCGAAATCCATGCGTCCATGTATGGCGCTGGTCCAGACCGGGTCGTAGAGCGCCGACAGCAGGATGCCCACCACACCGGCGTTGACGCCCGCCATCGCGCTGCGGATACCATCACCCTGGCGCAGCGCGTCCCAGAACGGAAGCGCCCCCATCACCAGCAGCCAGGCCGGCACGAAGATCACAAGGAGAAAAACCACACCCCCCTGCCAGCCCGAGAACGGCCCCTGCATGACGGCGCCGAGGTAGGCGGCAAAGGTGAAGAGCGGGCCGGGCACCGCCTGCGCGGCGCCATAGCCCGCCAGAAACTCCGTGGCTCCGACCGCGCCGGGCGGCACAACCGTTGTCTGTAACAAGGGCAAGACCACATGGCCCCCGCCGAAGACCAGAGAACCCGATCGATAGAAACCCTCCACCAGCGCCCAGAGCGGGGAACCCGTGGCCGCCGCCACGATGGGCAGGCCCAGCAGGAGCAGGACAAACATTGTCAGCGCCATCACCCCCGTCCTGCGGGAAACGCCGTAGCCAATGTGCGGGACGGGCGCCTCGCGCGGCAGCCTCAACGCCTGCCAGCCGACCACGCCGCAGACGAGGATCGCGCCAACCTGGCCCAACCAGGTCGGGAGCATCAGTGTCAGCAATGCCGAAAAAATGGCGAACGCCGCACGGATTCGGTCCGGGCAGAGTGACCTGGCCATGCCCCACACGGCCTGCGCGACCACGGCCACGGCGACCACCTTGAGCCCTTGCACGGCCCCGGACGCCGCGAGGTTGCCAAACTGCACGACGCCGTAGGCAAACAGGATCAGCGCGAGCCCCGACGGCATCGTGAAGCCGATCCACGCCATCAGCGAGCCGAGCCAGCCAGCCCGCTGCTGACCGAGCGCCATCCCGACCTGGCTGCTGGCCGGCCCGGGCAGGAACTGGCAGAGCGCGACCAGATCCGAATAGCTCCTGTCGTCGAGCCACTTTCGGCGCTCGACAAACTCGGTCCGGAAGAAGCCGATATGCGCGACCGGACCACCGAACGAGGTCAGGCCCAGTTTGAGGAAGGCCCAGAACACCTCAAGGGGCGTGCCAAGCCCGCTCGCAGTGCTGGTCGGGTCCGATCGGTGATTGAGTTCCTGGGTCATGGCTGGGGTTGCAGAAGGGATTCAACGGGCGGCTTGGCCAGCCTGGAGAGCGGAGGCCCGGTGTCCGGTAGGCCGGCGATTATCGCACCCCCATTGGGCTGGCGGCCGCCATGCCATCGCGGTGCCGTATACGTTCCGGTTCGGATCAGAGCGGCGCGCGCGTCCCCTTTCCAATGTGCTGAAAAAGCACGTCCACGATCCCCTTTCCGTCAGCATCGTTTCCGGCCGCGGTGGGATCGATCGCGGCCAACCGAATGACGATCGAACCGTGCAAGGATGACCAGATGAACAAAGCGGTCGCCAGAGGATCGGCGAATCGTCCGTCATCCTTCACCTGCTCAATCAACCCGCTGAAACTCTCGCGTGCGATCTCCTCGAGGTCGGGGCTCTTGTTGACTTGCGCAAGGATGCTGGATTGAAACATCAGGCGATAGAGTCCTGGATTTTGCAGGGCAAACAGGACGTAGCCGTGGCAAGCGGCCTCGAGTTTCTTTTGCCGGGGCGCTGCCTCGGCCCTGCCGTTCCTCGAAGCGATCAAACCGGCGAATCCGTGTTTCGCGATCTCCACAAGCAAGGCGTCCTTGTTCTTGAAATGCCGGTATGGCGCCGCTTGTGACAC
>JBIKTA010000435.1:0-3291 GCA_044348315.1 Burkholderiaceae bacterium
AAGGGTGTTGACAGCACCGCGAGCACCGATGCGGCAATCGAAAGCGCGCGCGCGCTCTGCCGGGAGGTCGGGGCGGTCGTCTGCGTCTCGGGCGCAGAGGATCAGGTGATCGCGCCCGACGGCCGCTGGGTGGGCCTGGCGAACGGGCATCCGTGGATGACCCGTGTCACCGGAGTGGGGTGCTCGGCGAGCGCGCTGGTGGGGGCCTTTGCCGGAGTACAGCGTGATCCCTGGCTCGCCTGCGTGGCGGCGATGGCTTTCTGGGGTGTCGTCGGTGAGCGGGCGGCCCGGCGTGTTGAGGCGCAGGGCGGCGGCTACGGGAGCTATGCCGAGGCCCTGCTCGATATCACCGGGCAGCTGACTGAACAGCAGTTCATCGAAACAGTCAGGATCGTGGCGAGATGAGCCGGCCTGATGATTTTCTGCGCGCCCGTTTGCAGCTCTATTGGGTCACCGAGGGGCGGGGCGTCGATCCTCAGGTCTGGCTCGACCGGGCCGAGGCCGCTCTGGCCGCGGGCGTTTCCTGCCTGCAATTGCGTGACAAAGCGGCGAGCAATCAGGAACTCGCCGAGCGTGCGCGAGCCATCCGGGCGCTTTGCCATCGCTACGATGTCCCGTTCGTGATCAACGATCGGGTCGACCTCGCGCTCGCCGTGGGCGCAGATGGTCTGCACCTCGGGCAGGACGATGTCGATCCGGTGTCCGCCCGGCAGGCCTTGCCCGCTTCGGTTTTCATCGGCTGGTCCATCGAGGGCATCGAGCAGGTCGAGCGTGCGCGCACGCTCCCGGTCGACTATGTGGCGGTGAGCCCGGTGTTCGAGACGCCTACCAAGCGCGATACCGCGCCTGCCCTGGGGCTCGAGGGGCTGGCCGCCGCGCGTGCGCGCACCGCGTTGCCTTTGGTCGCAATCGGCGGTATCGATGCCGGCAACGCTGCGACCGTGATTGCGGCCGGTGCCGATGGGATTGCAGTCGTTCGCGCGATCGAGGATGCGGCGGATCCGGCGCGTGCGGCGGCGCAGTTGCGCGAGGCTTTTGCTGCAGAGGATCGGCTCGCGCGACCGGCAAGAGTGCTCACGATCGCGGGCTCGGACTCGGGTGGCGGGGCGGGCATTCAGGCTGATCTCAAGACTTTCGCAGCGCTAGGGTGTTTTGGTACTTCGGCCATCACCGCTGTCACGGCGCAAAACACCCTTGGCGTTCAGGGCATTCACGCCCTGCCTTCCGATTTTCTTGCCCGGCAGATCGACTCGGTACTCGAGGATATCGGTGCCGATGCCATCAAGATCGGGATGCTTCACGATCGCACGTTGGTCGAGGTCGTGGCGGCCGCACTCGATCGTCATCCGGACATCCCGGTGGTGCTCGACCCAGTGATGGTGGCCACGAGCGGCGATGCATTGATCCAGGAGGATACGGTCGAGGCGATTATCGCGCTACTGCTGCCCCGGGCAAGCGTGGTCACGCCCAATCTGGATGAACTCGGCATGATGGCGGGCCGGCGTCTGGCCGACGAGACAACCGCCATCGAAGCCGGTCGGATATTGCTCGCGAGCGGGGCGCGAGCGGTCCTCATCAAGGGCGGGCACCTGCCCGGCGAGCGGCTGAGCGACATCCTGATCGATGCGGACGGCGAGCGCTTGCGTGTCGTGGCCGCGCGCATTCCGACGCTCAATCTGCACGGTACGGGTTGCTCGCTGTCCTCGGCGATCGCCGCCCATCTGGCCCGGGGCGCGGCGCTCGATGAGGCCGTTCGCGCTGGAACGACTTACGTTCGGGAGGGGCTGAGATCGGCCCGCTGGCTGCGCTTTGGCGCGGGTCACGGACCGCTCGATCATGCGCACTCGCCGATGCGGCTTGCCTGTCACGTGGCGCAGAAAGCCTGAGGCGATGCGATGCGAACGGCGGCACACTGTTGTGGTCGGGTTGCCCGGTGAGCCGAGGCGCGACGGTGTAGTCTTCCTGCTTTCTATTTTCAGTGGAGCCTCCTTGTGACCCCTCACCGCAAGCCCCGCCTTGTCCGTCTGATCGCCGCGCTCCTGGTCGGGGCGGCTGCAATCTCGGTTCGTGCCCAGGCCGACGAGACCCCGCTTTTCCGTGACCTTCGCTACAACAGTCCGATCAGTCAGTTTGGTACGGATCGCGGCTATTACGACTGTTCAGCTGACCTGGGCTACACCGCCCGCTGCGTGGACGATGTGAAGTTCCTGGGGCATGTGTTCGACACCCAGATTCTGATGTTCGTCGACGCTCGCCTGCGCTCGGTGCAACTCGTCACCGAGTTCAAGCCCGAGATCTACGCGGGGCTGATCAAGGTCTTGATGGAGGACTTCACGCTCATCATGCTGCAAAGTGGCGAGCGCCGGCTCGATCTGATCGAGCTGGCACGCAAAGAGGGCGAGTCCAAGCTGGGCCCCAGAGTCGCCGAGTTCGAGTCGGTCTCGCTCAACAAGGGCGATCTCACCTACGTGTTCATCGAGCAGCCCGGACCGGCGCTGCGTCGCTACCCCAACGGTTTTGACGCGATCACACAATCGCCGCCGACCACGCGCGAAGCCGATGTCGTGGTCAAGGAGCAAGACAAGGAAGCCTGGCTGGGCGTCACCTTTTCGTTGCCGCGTCGGGCCATGGCCGACATGCGCAACACGCCGGTCTCCCGGGAGAAGTTCTGAGCTAGCGGCAGGTAAAGCCGCATGAAATGAAAAGGGGCCGCACAGGCGGCCCCTTCAACTGCGAACGGGAGATTTACTTCACGGTCGCAAAATACATCTTCGGTGCATCGTTGGAGTTGTGCGCGATTGCGACGTTGCGCTTCATCGCCCAGGGGCGCATCTGATGGTGCAGCGGAATGTAGAGTGCCTGATCGCGGGTGATGGTCAGCGCCTCACGGATCATCGCATCGCGCTTGGCCTTGTCCATCTCGACCGCCATCGCATCGACCAGCTTATCGACCTGGGCGTTGCTGACCTTGGCCAGATTGAAGTTGCCATCGGCGCCGCTGGTGCGGGTGCGGACCAGCGACTGCAGGCTGTATTGCGCGTCATAGGTCGCGACACCCCAGCCGAGCAGGTAGGCGCTTGAGTCAAAGTTCTGGATCTTGGCGATGAAGGGGCCGAAGGGCATGGCATTCAAGCGCACCTTGACCCCGAGCTTTGCCCACATGCCGACCACCGCCTGGCAGACTTCCTCGTCATTGACATAGCGGTTGTTGGGGCAGTCGAGCGTGAACTCGAAGCCATTCGGATAGCCGGCATCAGTGAGCAGCTTCTTGGCGGCGTCGAGGTTGACGGG
>JBIKTA010000436.1:0-3288 GCA_044348315.1 Burkholderiaceae bacterium
GACGAATCGTCAGACTCAAAAGTGAAGCACCGCTCATCCGGGCGTAAAGAACCCCCCAAAAGATCGCCAGGCGAGCATCAAAAAAGGCGACTTCCGCTGGAGGTGTAATCAACGCAACCTATAATGTTAGCATGAACGTCATCATCAAAGACCAAAATGAGATCGCCGCAATGCGGGTGGCGGGTCGCCTTGCGAGCGAAGTGCTCGATTTCATCGCACCCCATGTCCGTCCGGGCATCACCACTGACGAACTCAACACCCTCTGCCATGACTACATGGTCAACGTCCAGCAGACGATCCCGGCTCCGCTCAACTACGCGCCGGCGGGCTATAAGCCTTTCCCAAAGTCGATCTGCACCTCGGTCAATCATCAGGTCTGCCATGGCATTCCTGGACCCAAGGTCCTCAAACAGGGTGATGTCGTCAACCTCGATATCACCGTCATCAAGGACGGCTTCCACGGAGATACGAGCCGCATGTTTTGTGTCGGCGAGCCTTCCATCGCGGCGCGACGGCTCTGCGACGTCACCTATGAGTGCATGTGGTTAGGCATCAACCAGGTCCGGCCGGGCGCCACCTTGGGCGATATCGGACACGCGATTCAACGACATGCCGAATCAAAGGGATTCTCGATCGTCAGAGAGTTTTGCGGGCACGGAATCGGAAGGCGCTTCCACGAAGAACCTCAGGTACTTCACTACGGGCGACCCGGCACCGGGATGCGGCTCGAGCCCGGCATGATCTTCACGATCGAGCCGATGGTCAACGCGGGCCGCCGCGAGGTCAAGGAGCTCGGCGACGGTTGGACGATCGTGACCCGCGATCACAGTCTCTCGGCCCAGTGGGAGCACACCGTGCTCGTGACTGAGACCGGTTTCGAGGTTCTCACCGCCTCGGCTGGTTCGCCCCCGCCACCGGCCCCGACCCGACCGGGCCACTAGCCTCATTCAGGCGCGGAGCGCGAGTCCCCTCATGCCCCCTTCGCTTGTCGACCTGCGCCAGCACTACCGGGCCGGGATTGGCGCAGCCACTGAATCGTTTCGCCTGGATCGCCATCCCACGAGACTGCTGCGCAGCCTCTGCGCCCTCACGGACCGGACGCTCAAGACGCTGTGGGCGGAAAGCGGGGTTCCAGGAGAGGCCTGCCTGGTTGCGATTGGTGGCTACGGTCGAGGCGACCTGTTCCCGCACTCTGACGTGGATATTCTGATTCTGGGGGCAGATGGCGCCGACACCAAGCAATCCGCCGCCTTCGAGTCCTTCGTGGCCTCATGCTGGGATGTGGGCCTCCAAATCGGCCACAGCGTGCGCGACCGGGCGACCTGCCTGAACGAAGCCGCACAAGACCTCACCGTGCGCACCGCGCTCCTCGAGCGCCGGTACCTGGCCGGCAGCCGGTCGCTGCTCTCAGGTCTGGCGGGTCCGCTCGACGCCCTGATCCAGCCCGTCGCATTTTTCAATGACAAGCTCATGGAGATGCGGCAGCGCCACAGCCGGTTCGAGGACACGCCGTACAGCCTGGAGCCCAACGTCAAAGAAAGCCCCGGCGGCCTTCGCGACCTGCAGGTCCTGTTGTGGGTGGCGCGGGCCGCTGGACTGGGCAGGAGCTGGCGGGAGTTCGCCGCTGCGGGTCTCATCACGCCAACCGAACTGCGTCAACTGCGTTACAACGAGAGGCAACTCAAGCGCATCCGCGCGGCCTTGCATGCCGTCGCCGGGCGCCGCGAGGACCGACTCGTTTTTGATCTTCAGGCACAGGTCTCCGAGTGGCTCGGTCACGGCGGTGCCGATCGGCGTCGGGCCTCCGAAGAACTGATGCAGCGTTATTACTGGGCCGCCAAGGCGGTGGTGCAACTGAACACCATCGTGCTCCAAAACCTTCGGCAACGGATCTTCCCCCAGTCCTTGGGCCAACCCGTGAGGCTGACCGACGAGTTCAACGATCGGGCTGGGCTTCTGGAAATCGCCGATTCGCAGGGCTTCGAGCGGGAGCCCGCCGCCATGCTGCGGGCCTTCTTGCTGCTGTGCGAGCATCGCGAGCTGAGCGGCATGACCGCCGACACCCTCAGGGCGCTGTGGAACGCCCGCTTCAGAATCGATGCACGCTTTCGTGCGGCCCCGGAAAACCGTGCCCTGTTTTTTGCAATCCTGCAGTCACCCCACGGCGTCACGCGGGTGCTGCGTCGCATGAACCAGTGGTCCATCCTCGGCCGATACCTGCCCGTCTTCAGGCGCATCGTTGGACGCATGCAGCACGACCTGTTTCATGTATACACGGTCGACCAGCACATCCTGATGGTCGTCCGTAACCTCCGACGGTTCTCAATGCCCGAGCATGCGCACGAGTATCCGCTGTGCAGCCAGCTGATCTCGAGCCTGGCGCGGCCCTGGCGCCTGGTGATCGCCGCGCTCTTTCATGACATTGCCAAGGGTCGGGGCGGCGATCACTCGACGCTTGGCAGTGTCGACGCCCGACGGTTTTGTCATGCTCATGGTTTGTCCCGCGAGGATAGCTCGCTGATCGCCTTTCTGGTCGAGCACCACCTGACGATGTCGTCGGTCGCCCAAAAGCAGGACCTCTCCGATCCCGACGTCATCGATCGATTCGCCAGACTGGTCGAAGGCCCCGAGCGTCTGGTGTGTCTCTATCTGCTGACAGTCGCCGACATCCGCGGAACCAGCCCCAAGGTCTGGAATGCATGGAAGGCCAAGCTCCTCGAGGACCTGTTCCACCTGACCTTGAGGCGCCTGAGAGGCGAACGACAATCCGAGGCGAGCCTGCTCGATCATCGGCGCGCCGAGGCCGTCAGATTGCTCAACCTGCTTGCGATACCCCCCGACCGATATGCAGCGTTCTGGATGCGTCTGGACATCTCGTATTTCCTGCGCACTGACCCGGCAGATATCGCCTGGCATACCCGCGTGTTGCATAAGCTGGCTCTTGTGGACGGTCCCTTCGTGCGCACCCGCCTCGCCCCGATCGGCGAAGGATTTCAAGTGCTGGTGCACGCGGCCGATCAGCCCGATCTGTTTGCCCGCATCTGCGGCTATTTTGACCGTGCCAATCTATCGGTGCTGGACGCGCAGATCCACACCACCCCGGACGGCTGGGCGCTCGATAGTTTTCTGGTCAGAGACCCTTCGGGGGACGCGAGCTACCGAGACATACTGGGGCTGGTCGAGAGCGGTCTGCGTGAGGCCCTGCAGAGCGGCGCCCCCACTGGCGCACCCGTCCGCGGCCGAGTCTCGAGGCGGTCGCGGTTCTTCCCGGTCAGTCCGGAAGTGCTG
>JBIKTA010000437.1:0-3276 GCA_044348315.1 Burkholderiaceae bacterium
AGAACCAAAAACTATATCACGAGATTGGGATGAGCCAGTTACCGACCCCCTCCCTACCCGCCAGACGAGCAGCCTTTACCCTGCACCCGCCATGGCTTTGCTTGATGTAGTTTGCGTCTGACCCAAAATCACGCTCACTGTCCCCAAGGAGTGGAAAATGGCTTTCGAAAACAATTCTTACGGGCGATTCCCCGCGTCGGTCTCCGATGCAGTCGTCCGCAATCGCGTCCTGCGCAACACTTACCTGCTGCTTGCCCTTTCGATGGTCCCGACAGTCATCGGCGCCTGGCTGGGCGTTGCAATGGGATTCACATTCTTTGCGGGCAGTCCCTTCATCGGTCTGATGGTGTTTCTCGGCGTGGCGTTTGGTTTCTTTTACGCCATCCAGCGATTCAAGGACAGCGGCATCGGCGTGCTGCTGCTTCTTGGCTTCACGTTCTTTATGGGACTGATGCTTTCCCGTCTGATCGGCAACATCCTGGGGATGTCCAATGGCGCAAGCCTGATCATGACCGCCTTCGGGGGCACTGCGTCAATCTTCGCCGTGATGGCCGCAGTAGCGACCTTTTCCAAGAAGGACTTCACCGGCCTGGGCAAGTGGCTCTTTGTCGGTTTTCTGGTGATCCTGGTGGCCGCCGTGGCCAACATCTGGCTGCAGATGCCCGCCCTGACCCTGACCGTCTCGGCGCTTGCGGTACTGATCTTCTCCGCTTTCATCCTCGTTGACCTACAACGGGTCATCAATGGCGGCGAGACCAACTACGTGACCGCGACGCTCTCGATCTACCTGAGCGTATACAACGTGTTCAGCAACCTGCTGGTGATCCTCGGTTTGACCAGCGGCGACCGGGACTGATCGTGTCGAACCTCGGCCGGGCAACGACCCGGTCCGCAGACAAGGGGGCGCCTCAGGGCGCCTTCTTTTTTGGGGTTGCCGCCGATGACGCTGCAGGCGCGCGGCTCAGCTTCGCTCAAACACAGCCATGGACTCGACGTGGCTCGTGTGCGGGAACATGTTGACGATGCCGGCTCCCTTCAGACGATAGCCGGCGGTGTTGACCAGCACTGCCGCATCGCGGGCAAGTGTGGCGGGGTTGCATGACACATAGACAATCCGGGCGGGCGCCTGATCCTGGCACGCTGCGATGGCCTTGCACAGCTCGACCGCACCCTCGCGAGGTGGATCGATCAATACGCGGTCAAAGGCGCCGAGACTGCGCCAGCTCGCCTCGTCGATCTCGAAAAGATTCGCGGCCCGAAATAGGCATCGATCAGCGAGACCATTGACTTGCGCGTTCGCCTGGGCGCGTTCGACCAGAGCTCGGCTGCCCTCGATGCCAACGACTTCCCTGGACAGTCGCCCGAGCGGCAAAGAAAAATTGCCCAGCCCGCAAAAAAGGTCGGCCACTCGATCGCCTTGCTGGGGGTCCAGCAGCCTCACCGCCCGCCTCACCAGCACTTCGTTGATGGCATGGTTGACCTGAGTGAAGTCGGTCGGCCGATAGGGCATCGTCACGTCAAACTCGGGGAGCCGATAGGCCAGCCGCGACTCCGCGGCGGGCCCACGCTCGTCACAGAACAGCTCGATCGAATCCGGACCACGAGACTGCAGCCAGAGCTCAGTCCGATTCAGGCGAGCGAACTCGAGCAGGCAGGCGCGATCCTGGTCGGTCGGGGGGTCGAGCACCCGAAAGACCAGTGCGATCAGGAGATCGCCCTCCGCACGAAGACCACAGGCCAGTTCGATCTGCGGTAGCCGGTCGCGGATGGAGAGTGACGCCACGAGTGCGCGTAGCGGCAGGAGCAGGTCAGACACCTCAGGGGGCAAGACCCGGCATTCGCGCATGTCGGCCACGTAGCTCGAGCCGCGCTCATGAAAACCCACCAGCACACCACCCTTTTTAGGCACATGCCGCACTGACAGGCGAGCGCGATAACGGTAGCCCCACGAGGGACCTGCGACCGGTCTCAGCAACACCTCGGGACGCACGCCACCGAGGTGTTGCAGCTGGTCTTCGAGCACCCTCTGCTTGATTGCGACTTGGGCCGCCGGGTCGACATGCTGCATCGAGCAGCCTCCGCACACACCAAAGTGCGGGCAGGCGGGTACGACCCGAAGGGAACTGGGACGCAAGACTTCAACCGTCTCGGCGGTCGAAAAGCGCGGCTTGGATCGGAGCAACTCAGCCCGCACGCGCTCACCCGGCAAGGCGCCCCGCACGAACACCACCTTGCCGTCGTGCCGGGCCACCCCATTGGCTTCGAGGTCGAGCGACTCGATATCGAGTTCGATCTGTTCGCGCGAAGCGCGTGCCGTCCGATTCATGAGTCTGCCCAGGCGGCCAGGTACTCGCTCCAGTGGGCAGCCCCCGAATCAGCCTGTGCCTTCAGTGCCGCGCGCGTGGCAAGGGTTTCCTCCTGATAACGCTCCGGAGACCACATCCCGCGCATCAACTGGAATCGGCAATACAACAGCCAGGTGTTGGCCACGTCGGTCTCGCAGTAGGCGCGTATCTCTGCGATTCGGCCCGCCTGATAGGCCGGCCAGACCTGCGAGCCGTCCATACCGAGTTTGCCTGGAAAGCCGCACAGCCGTGCGAGGTCGTCCAGGGGCGCATTGGCACGGGAAGTGTAGAGCGCGAGCAGGTCCATCAGATCGAGATGCCTGGCGTGGTAACGGGAGAGATAGTTGTTGTAGCGAAAGTCGCGATCGTCATCGCCCTGCTCCCAGTAGCGGCCGGCGCTCACGCCCTGGATCAGTCCGCGGTAGTGCATCACCTGCAGATCGAAGCCCGCGCCATTCCAGGAAACCAGCTGCGGCGTGTAATGATCGATGAGCCGATAGAACTGCTGGAGGAGCCTCGCCTCAGGGTCGTCGGGCTGGCCGATGCAACGGACCTGTAGGCCTCGATCATCGCGAAGCAGGCACCCAATGGCGACCACCCGATGAAGATGAAGCGGCATGAAGTCCGTGCCTTTTTGCTCCTGTCGACGCGCGAACGCCTGCTCGGCCACCTGCTGATCGGAAAGCTCGTCGCCAAAACCCCAGACCTTGCGCAAGCCCGCAACGTCGGGGATCGTTTCGATGTCAAAGACAAGGACTGGAGTCATGGGAAATCCGTCGCTGGAATCTCTCGGGTCCAATCACTTGGGCGGGAGGAGCTTGGCAGGATCGACCGGTCGACCGTCGCGGCGGATCTCGAAACGCAGGCGCGGCTTGTCGGAATCGGAGCTGCCGAGCTCGGCAATCGTTTGTCCCTGCTTGACCTGATCGCC
>JBIKTA010000438.1:0-3274 GCA_044348315.1 Burkholderiaceae bacterium
GCCAGCCAGTCTTGCAGGGCAGCCACGTCGGTGTGGACATTCTTGTAGTCGCGGCCAAGCCGGCGCGCGAGCTCAGCGACGGTGAGCGGACCCGAGGCCCGGAGCTCACCCAGCAATTCCCAGCGCTTCGCGGTGAAGGCGCTGAGCAACTGGCTCATTTCGTGGAAACCGACAGCGAAATGGGGCTTGGGCTTTCTGCCTGACTCCAGAGCGTGCAAGGCGGCCCGAGCCCGTTGCAGGTTTGCTCTCCAGTTCTCGCCCACGCGAACGTGCAGCACGGAGGAATCCTTTTGCTGAGCGGTCATATCAAGCCCTCCACATCTCGGGTGAAGTCGTCAATCAGTGCATCGACACCACGCCACGGGTACGGTTCATCGCGACCGGCAATATGCCTGTGGTCACCTTTCCCGCGCTCGTTGTCATAGCCAAGGACGCGCTCTCCATCGACGACGTAGGCGAGTCTGTACTTGAAGCCGTGCGTCGTCGGAGGAACCGACAGCGAAATGGAGCTTGGATAAAACAAACCCCGCCGTGTTGCCACGGCGGGGTTTGTTCAACTTGCCAATCGCTGCTGGCAAATGCCAGCGGAAGATCAGAAGCTGTGGCGAACGCCGACTCCGAAGAAGGAACCCTCGTTTTTGTCAGTGGCCAGATCTTTCTTGTCATTCCACAGCGCCGCGTAAACGTTGGTGCGCTTGGACAGGTTCTGAACCAGCGCCGCGCTGATACGGGTCGAATCAGTGTTAGCAACACTCGGGTTAAACACGCGGTAATCGATAAACGCGGTGCGATTGCCACCCAGGGGGATCGACGCGCCCAGGCCGTACTCAGTGGCGTCCTGCGCGTTGTTGACCATGTCGATATCCTGCCAACGAACATGCAGGGTCGCGAAACCAGCGTTGTAGTTCACGCGAAGGCCGGTGTGCTTGCCCGGGCCGATCACAGGAATCAACGTGGCCGTGGACGCAATTGCGCCTACCGTCGGACCGCCAGCTGGGGTTCCCGCAACGGCGTACTGGTTGGCCGTACCTTTTTCATCAACGTAGGCAACCTGCACATCGAGAGGGCCCGCAGCGTAAAGTCCAGCGAACTCAGTGACCGACTTTTGATTCGGAGTGTTTGCGCTCTTACTTTCTTCCAGTCCGTGAACAACTTTCAGGCGCAGACCACTCATCGACGGGGTCGTGTAAGTGACCGAGTTGTCAGGCCGGATGGTGTGACGGTTCGAGGTCATGTTGCCCAAGTTGCCGATCAGGCCCGAGGCGGTGATGCCGCACAGCGTCGTGCAGGTGGAGCGGCCAAGATCGACGGCACCGAAGCCACCTGACAGACCGACGGTGACCCCGCGATGACCCCACTCGAACGCCGCTTTTTCGTCTGAGTTGAACTGGGAATTGATGATGAAGTTGGCCTTCATGCCGCCCGTCAGGTCTTCCGAACCCTGAAGCACGAGCTGGTTGGTCGTCAGGACGCCGCTGCTGAGGCCAGTTGCCGATGCGCCCGTGACTGCGTTCTTGCTGGTGTTAACCGCCGTATCAATCCGACCCGACAGCGTGACTTGCGCGTGTGCAACGACCGGCAGCGCGGCGGCGACTGCGATGGCGAGAAGTGATTTCTTCATTGAAAATCTCCTAGGTTAAAGACACCGACGGCCTCCATGCCGCCACAACCCCCGGTCCGGGCCGAACGCTGGACCGGTCAGAAGCAGACCAAATTGTGGCCAATTTCCCAGGCACTGCAAAGCCGCAGGCGCTCAGCGTGGCCAAAAACCCACCGATGTGTGGTGTGTCAGCAACAAAGATGGACTGGCTTGGCGGAAGAGGGCGTGCGGACTGTGGCGGACGCTTCAGTTGCGGAGGGGCGGGTGCGTGTTTGCCGGGGAGCTTGACGCGTTCGTGGTCCTGCGGTGTCCGGCGTATCATCGGGATCTCGCCCATCATCCACCCCGCCCCTTCCCATGCGACGCGCCTCGAAAGTCGATGTCCTCTTGTCTGGTCTGTGCCGCGGCATGGCCACCCTTGTTGATGCGGTGCCTGCTTCGCGGCCGTTGCCTGTGCGCAGCCCCGGCGCGGACGGATCCCAGGCGGCCGAGCCCGAGCTCGACCATGAGGAGCGGCGCTTGTCAGGGGCGCTGATGCGGGTGAACCATGTCGGCGAGATCTGCGCGCAGGCGCTCTACGAAGGGCAGGCGGCGAGCACGCGCGATCCTCAGCTGAGAGCCTTCTTTCTCGACGCCGCTCGCGAGGAGTCCGATCATCTCGCGTGGACCCGCCAAAGGCTCGATGAACTCGGCGCCTCCGTCTCGCTGCTCAACCCGGTCTGGTACGGCGGGGCGCTGGCCATCGGATTCGTCGCAGGTCGTGCGGGCGACCCGGTCAGTCTCGGTTTCATGGCCGAGACCGAGCGTCAGGTCGAGCATCATCTGCAGGCGCATCTGGAGCGCTTGCCCGCGCGCGACACCCGCTCGCGCGAGATTGTCGATGCGATGAAAGCCGATGAGGCAGGGCACGCCCGTGAGGCGATGGCGCGTGGCGGCGTGCCGCTTCCTTTGCCCTTGCGTTGGATGATGAAGGCGAGCGCCAAGCTCATGACCACGGTGGCGCACCGGATCTGATTGTCCAGCGCGCCCTCGCGCCTCGCTCACAGGCTGTGTCGGGGCACGGCACGTGCTCAGCGTCGCAGGGGGTCAGTCCTCGATAATCTCGATCGCGGTCGTAATGGTCGCCGTGTGCGCGAGCATCGCCGAGGCCGAGCAATACTTGTCGTGCGATAGCTTTACTGCGCGCTCGACGATGTTGCGCTTGAGGCCGCGTCCCCGGACCGTGAACTGAAAGTGGATGCGCGTGAAAACCTTCGGATCGGTGTCGGCGCGGTCAGCCTCCAGCTTCACTTCGCAGCCCCGAACATCCTGGCCGCTGCGGGTCAGGATCACCACGACGTCATAAGCCGTGCAGCCGCCGGTGCCGAGCAAGACCATCTCCATCGGCCGGGGCGCGAGGTTGCGTCCGCCCCCGTCGGCCGCGCCGTCCATCACCACGGCGTGACCGCTGCCGGTTTCGGCGAGAAAGCTCATGCCCCCCGGGCCTGTCCAGCTGACCGTTGCCTGCATGCTCATGATGTGCCCCTCTTCTTGAATGTTGGCGGATTGTAGCGCTGCGGTTTTGAGGGGTGGCGTCAAGCGCGGCCCGATGGTGCGCCGCAAAAACCATCTGCGCCTTGGCGAAAATCTTATCTTCCTGGTCAGGGCTGGTGTGTAAACTTAAGTAGACATTTC
>JBIKTA010000439.1:0-3273 GCA_044348315.1 Burkholderiaceae bacterium
GTGTCGGACTCTCGCAAACACCGTGCCATCAATCTGAGCCGGCCCGCCGAGCCGGTCGGCGCACCAGGGCTGTAAGTTACGCACCGATTTGATGCGGTTGTGCCCGATATCGGTGCACGCTCGTCTCCTGGTCAGTGCGCGATGGGCTTTGCGGCGCTGGCATGAAGATTGAATGGTTGGCAAGACAACGACGCTCGTTTGGGGTGGTCGTTGTCTTGACAACAGGTGGCGAAGGCATGAACAGAACCGAAGCAAGATCCGCTGTCGCAGTGCGCCTCGACGGTGTGACGCATCGATACGGGGACTCATTGGCAGTCGATGGGGTCGATCTTGAGATTGCCCCGGGGGAACTCGTTGCGCTCCTCGGCCCCAGCGGCTGCGGCAAGACGACCTTGCTACGGATTGTTGCGGGCCTGATCGCTCAGACAGGCGGTTCGGTCCGGGTCGGCGGCGAACCGGTCGACCGGCTTCCGCCCAATGAGCGCGGCGCGGGTATCGTCTTCCAGAACTACGCGCTCTTCCCGCACATGACGGTCGAAGAAAACGTCGGATACGGATTGAGGGCGCGTCGCGTCGCGCGTGCTGAGGTTGACCGGCGGGTGGGCGAAATGCTCGAATTGGTTCGCATGAGCGCGTTCGCCGCGCGCTACCCGCGGGAACTCTCCGGCGGTCAGCAACAACGGGTGGCGCTTGCGCGTACGCTGGCCGTCCGGCCCAGGCTGCTGCTGCTCGATGAGCCCTTTGCAGCGCTCGACAAGAACCTGCGCCTCGACATGCAGATCGAGATCCGCAGGATTCAGCGCGAACTCGGCATCACCACCCTGATCGTCACCCATGATCAGGAAGAGGCCATGTCGATGGCCGACCGGATTGCAGTGATGCATGCGGGTGTCCTCGAGCAATTCGATGCGCCCGAGACGCTCTACGATCGGCCCGCGACGCTGTTTGTCGCAGGATTTGTCGGGACGGCCAATTTGATCGAAGGACGTTTGGCAGGGGCATCCGGCTCTTTCGTTTTCACCGATGAGCCCGGCGCGAGCCGCATCGAAATCCCGCGTGCCGGACCCTGCTCACGGGCAGGTCCCGTTATCTTTGCCGCACGACCCGAGCACCTTGATCTGACGCGGGAAGTTGTGCATGACAATGGGCGAACGGGGGGCATCCCGGTGCGGGTCGAAATGGTCTTGCCGCTCGGGCCTTCGCTCGTCTATGAGCTGTCCAGACGTGATGGGTCCGGCATGAAGGTGGTCGTGCCGCGAGGCCACGACGGTCCGCGGCTCCAGGTGGGCGATCAGGTGTTTGCCCGGGTCAGGCCCGGGGCGCCGGTCAGCTTCTTCAGCGCTTGACGGAGGCGTGATGAGCACTGCCCCGATCACGACCCTGTCGGTCCCACCTCAGCCTCCTGCGCGCGGCCTACGTCTAGAGGCACCGGTGTCGCTCGCCTTGCCGCTTGCGGTCTTCTTCGTTGCCTTCGTGCTCGTTCCCTTCATGCTGCTCGCGTTTGTGAGTCTGCATGAGGACAATGGACTCAAGACAATGGGGTTCGCGCAGTATCTGAAATTTTTCGGCGATAGCTTCAACCTGTCGGTGCTCGCCGACACGCTGCTGCTGGGCTTGAAGGTGACGCTCCTCACCATCCTCATCGGTTATCCGCTCGCCTACCTCTATGTGAATGCGCCGGCGCGCTGGCAGACGCTCCTGATGCTCTTGATCCTGCTGCCCCTCTTGACAAGTTCGGTGGTGCGTACTTTTGCCTGGGTGGTGATCCTGGGTCGTCAGGGCATCATCAATACGCTGCTCCTCGATCTTGGTTGGGTGGATGCGCCCTTGAAGCTGCTCTACACCCCGGGTGCGGTCACGGTGGCGCTCGCGCAGATCGAGTTGCCGCTCATGGTCCTGCCGCTGATTACTTCGCTGATGAATGTGGATCCCAATCTTCGACAGGCTTCACTTTCGCTCGGAGCGGGCCACTGGCGCACCTTCATGCAGGTGACGGTGCCTTTGTCGGTGCCTGGGCTTTTGGCGGGTTCGTTGCTGGTCTTCGCCTCGTCGGTCAGTGCTTTCGTCACGCAAACCTTGGTCGGGGGCGGCCAGCAGATGTTCATGCCGTTCTACATGTACCAGCAGGCGATCCAGGCCAACGAGTATCCATTCGCTGCCGCAATTGCGATGGTACTGCTCGTATTCGTGCTCGTGATCGTGACCGCGATCAACGCGATCGGTCGCCGCAGCAAGGGGTTCGTCCATGCCTGATCCGATCCGTGCTTCAAGGCCCATCCGCGCGGAGAGTTGGCGCTCGCTCCTTGAGCGTCGCTCGTTCCGCATGGTGATGGGGGGGCTCGCTGCGGTCTCGCTGATCTTGTTGCTCGCGCCCACAGTCATCGTGATCATCGCGTCGTTCACCAGTGCTTTTTCGCTGAAATTTCCCCCGCCGGGTTACTCGACCCGCTGGTATTTGGCGCTCTGGAACGAATCGCCCGAGATCATTTCCGCCTTCAAATTGTCCCTGCAGCTCGCTTCGATTGCGACCGGTATTTCAGTCGTGCTTGCGGTCGCGGCAGCGATGGCGCTTGCACGGCGTCGCGAGCAGTGGGCGCGCGGGCTGGAAGCGATGTTCCTCTCGCCTTTGATGTTGCCCACGCTCGCCTTGGGGCTGGCGCTCCTGATGCTGGTCAACCTCGCGGGCACTGGGCTCTCGTTCTGGACGTTGGTCATCGGACACATCGCGATCACGTCGCCCTACATTGTCCGGACCACGACCGCCAGCCTCGCCCAACTCGATCGCAGTCTGCTGGAAAGCGCGCGCAGCCTAGGCGCCTCGGGCTGGTTCACCTTCCGCACCGTCACCTTGCCCCTTATCGCACCGGGTATCGCCGCGGGCGCGTTCATCGCGTTCATGTATTCCTTCGACAATGTTGCGGTCTCGCTTTTTCTTTCCGATGCGCGCAGCGAGGTGCTGCCGATCCGCATGTGGCACATCATCGAGTCCAACCTCGATGTGCGAGCGGCTGCTGTATCAGGCGTGTTGATTGCCGCCACCCTGATCCTGATGCTCGTCATGGAGCGGTTGGTGGGTGTGTCGCGGCATGTCCGATGATGGGAGAAGAGGATTGACTACAGAAAATTCGAACACCCGTACGCTGCTGCGAGGTGCGCGGGTGCTTTTGCAGCAGGAACTGCTCGACGATGGACAGCCGCGTGACGTGCTCATCGTCGGCGACCGCATCGCCGCGATCGAGCCGGCCGGGACCATCGAAGCAGCTGACCGCATCG
>JBIKTA010000440.1:0-3264 GCA_044348315.1 Burkholderiaceae bacterium
AGTCGTTGAGTATTTCGATGACATCATCCCGGTCGATATACTCGCGCGTGCCCAGATCGCCGAGCGCCTGCGCATGCGGCAAGAAGGATTTGAGCATGCTGAGGCCCATCGCGTAGAGGTCTGCCTCATGGCCATACCCTCCGGTGTTGTTCGCCCCTGAGGCGTGGTGGCTGCTGGGGATGACATAGGCCGGTGAGAGCGGATTGCCCAGTGCGTTGCCGGAGTCGTCGTGTTTGCTCTGTTTGGTGAGCCCGCCGAAATCGATCAGGGTCAACTGCTTCTGGGCGGCGCCATACATGAGGTTGTCAGGCTTGATGTCGCCGTGCACATAGCCGTGCTCCGACATGGCCTTGGGTGACTCCACCGCCTGCCGGGCGATTGCCTTGCGGTCCTCGGGCGCCAGCCGCGTACCTGTACCCAGGCTGCTCCCTTCGGCCTTGGGTAATACCTGACCGACGATTCTGAATCGATCGCTGTTGCCTGCGATCTGCGTACCATGGTCGGCGGTCCACTGTTTCATGTGGTCGACGCTGACGGCGTGAAACTCCTCATCCCAGGTGTCCTTGATGACGTAGGCGATGGGCGAGGCCGCGTGTGGCACCTTGGCGTGTCGCAGCGACACGGCGGCGAGCTCGGTTGCGTTCCGATCCATCTGGTAGTTACCGTCCGCATCCTGCTTGACTTTCAGTCTTGGCAGCGCGCTGTCGCCGCCTACTAGTTCGCGCAGTTCCTTGTAGAGCACACCCTTGGCACTGCCTGCCTGCTCGCCGTAGATCTGTCCGTGCCCCCCGGAAGCGATGAAGCGCTTGGTGTCGAGGCCCTCGAACGCATAGCCCTGTTGGGTGAGTGATTCGGCGACGCTGCCAGCGGTCGCTGCACCCAGGGCGGGCTTTCGGGCAAGGTCCCGATGGATCGCATCAAGCAGGCCCGTCAGTCCGCGGGCCGAGCCCGCACGCTGCTGCGTGGTCTTCTGGTCGAGGTAGTCCTTGAGATTGCGAAAACTGCTGCTCGTCTCAGGCAGTCCGGTCTTCTTGACAATCTCCAGGATGGCAGCGTTGGTGTTTACGAGTTTCTCGCTGCGCGAAAATGTCCTGCCCCACCAGCCCTTGGTTTGAAACTGCATCAACTGATTGGCGTTGGTCGTGTTGACCAGCTTGACCTGGACGCTCGAGGTCGCATTCCGACCGACCAGTGTGCGCAGCGCACCGAAGTCGTTACGGGCCTGATCGGCTGAAAGATTCTGTCGAATGTTGTCAACAGCACCGATCTGGCGGTTGCCCTGAAGGGAGGTGGGCGCAGCCATGGTGGTTCTCTCCCGTTTCTTTGATGACGGAGATTCAGCCGCGGATCATGCCCGACAGCTGACTGCGCCAATCGCGGGTTTCGATACGCTGGTCGGCCGCCCCGCCCTCGGTGGCCTCACGCCAGAGCGAGGCCAGCGTCTGTCCCCGTTCGAGCCCTTCGACGATCCAATCCTCGAGTGCCTCGCGAGTCATCTCCGCAAGCGCCCGACTGTCACGCAGGCCCAGCATGTTCTGGTCGTCGATCAGGATTTGCCAGGTATGCTCGGTCCAGGCGCGATGGTTGAGACGGTGGAGCAGCATCAGGCTGGAGGCTGCCAGATTGGAAAGTGACTCGTCTGAACCGAGCGCGAGCACTTCGACCACGATCCCGATCCGCATGGGGTCCAGTGGGTGCGGCCGTACCATCGCCTGCATCTCGCCGGCCTCAATCACCAGCACTTCGGTCTCGAGATCGACGGGCAGTTGCAGGGCGGTCGAAAAGTCCTCGATCAGCGCTTGAAATCGTGTGCTGGCACTCATGATGATCCGGGGTTGATCCTGTGGGGGCACGCCCAGCTGATCCTGGGTGGGTCGCTTGGGGCACACGCCTTGCTGCGGGGAATTTGCCGAGCGTACCTGAATCCTGCATTCTGGACGAACATCAGACCCGGTCTCGGAGTGAGACCGGGCGCCCCGCGTCGGTGCGCGCTCCTCAATCAGTGCTGCTGATTTCGCGCGTATTGGCTAAAATCCCGCCATGAATACCGCCTACCGCACCCGCCTGCCTGGTACCGCGCTCGATTATTTCGACGCCCGTGCCGCCGTCAACGACATCGCCCCCGACGCCTGGGAGCGTTTGCCCTACACCTCTCGTGTCTTGGCCGAAAATCTGGTCAGACGCTGCGAGCCCGCCGCCCTGCGAGACAGCCTGACGCAGCTGATCGAGCGCAGGCGCGACCTGGATTTCCCGTGGTTTCCGGCGCGCGTTGTGTGTCACGACATCCTCGGCCAGACCGCGCTGGTCGATCTGGCGGGTCTGCGCGATGCGATCGCCGACCAGGGGGGCGATCCGGCTGCGGTCAATCCGGTCGTGCCGGTGCAATTGATCGTCGATCATTCACTGGCGGTCGAGTGCGGGGGCAACGATCCGGATGCCTTTCAGAAGAACCGCGCCATCGAAGACCGGCGCAACGAGGACCGTTTTCACTTCATCGACTGGACGCGCCTCGCGTTTCGCAACGTCGAAGTGATCCCTCCGGGCAACGGCATCATGCACCAGATCAATCTGGAGAAGATGTCCCCGGTCATCCAGGTTCAGGACGGGGTAGCGTATCCGGATACCTGCGTGGGCACCGACAGCCACACGCCGCATGTCGATGCGCTGGGCGTGATTGCGATCGGCGTGGGCGGTCTTGAGGCCGAGAACGTGATGCTGGGTCGCGCCTCCTGGATGCGCCTGCCCGATATCGTCGCGGTCGAGCTCAAGGGGCGCCCGGGGCCAGGAATCATGGCGACCGATGTGGTGCTTGCCTTGACCGAGTTTCTTCGCAAGCAAAAGGTTGTGGGTGCCTACCTCGAATTCAGAGGCGAGGGCGCGGCGGCGCTGTCGCTCGGCGATCGCGCCACGATATCGAACATGGCACCCGAGTACGGCGCCACGGCGGCGATGTTCTTCATCGATTCGCAGACGCTCGATTACCTGAGGCTCACCGGCCGGGACGATCAGCAGGTCAAGCTGGTCGAGACCTACGCACGCACCGCAGGACTTTGGGCCGACAGCCTCGTCGATGCCCAGTACGAACGCACGCTCGAGTTTGATCTCTCGAGCGTAGTGCGCAACATGGCGGGCCCGTCGAACCCCCACGCGCGGGTGGCCACCTCTGAACTCAGCGCCAAAGGCATCGCCGCGCCCTGGCAGGACGTGTCTGGGCAGATGCCCGATGGCGCGGTCATCATCGCGGCGATCACCAGTTGCACCAAT
>JBIKTA010000441.1:0-3236 GCA_044348315.1 Burkholderiaceae bacterium
GCGATGTCGGGGACGAGCTGGCCGTGGGCCAGACCTTCGCTCGCACGCTGGATCAGTGGGGCCGTGTCGATGGTTTTTTTGCGAACGCGGGCGTTTCGGGCTTCGGCTCGCCGATCGTTGATTTGTCCTACGATGAATTTCGCCGTGTGATGCGGGTCAATCTCGATGGCTGTTTTCTGTGTTTCAGGGAGGCTGCGCGGCACATGATCGGCCGGGGCGGGGGTGGTGTGCTCGTGGCGACCGCAAGCACTGCGGCCATCGAGGGGGCTGCGCGTCACAGCCACTATGGCGCGTCCAAAGGCGCTGTGACAGCCTTGGTGCGTGCGCTCGCGGTGGAACTCGCCCGGCACCGGATTCGGGTGAACAGCCTCATTCCGGGCTGGGTCGAGACCGAGATGACCGCCAGCCAGTTCGCTGAACCGCGGTTCAGCGCGAATGTGTTGCCGCGGGTGCCTGCCCGTCGCTGGGGGCTGCCCGAGGATTTCGCCGGCATCGCGGTCTATCTGATGAGCGATGCCTCGGCGTACATGACCGGCGAGGCGCTCGTGCTCGACGGCGGCTACACCTTGTTTTGAGGGACGCGATGTCCGACATGCCGATCCCAGCCGCTGCCGTCCCGTCGAGTGCTGTTCTCACTGACCCTGCATGCCCCTTGTGCCAGACTCCGGGTGGGCGTGTGCTCGTTCAGACCGCCGAATTTCGGGTGGTCTGGCCGGACGAGCCTGGGCATCCCGGCTTGCTGCGGGTGATCGGGCAGGCGCATGTTGCCGAGATGACCGATTTGCGGCCCGATGAACGCCTGAGGATGATCGATGCCGTGTGGACGGTCGAGGCTGTGATGCGGCGGGTGCTGGGCCCCGACAAGATCAATCTTGCTTCACTGGGCAACTGGGTGCCGCATCTGCACTGGCATGTCGTGCCGCGCTGGAAGGGTGATCTTCAGTTTCCGGGCTCGATCTGGAGCGTGCAGCAGGCCGGGCGCGAGGCATCTGTTGCGGCGATCCACAACCTGATACGCGGTCGTCTCGAGCAGCTGTTCGACGAGGTGGTTCGGGCCTTCGGGCGGGCCTGAGGGCCGGCACGCTGCTACCATTCGAGGTGATCGGGGCAGGCGCCTCCGATTGTGGGCAATATTTCAGAGGTTTTTCATGGCAGGACTGGACGCAAACACCCCGATCCCGGTGAGCATCGTGCTCCACCAGGTCTCGCGCGTGCTCGAGCTCGCTTACGGTGACGGGCGGTCATTTCGCCTGCCCTTCGAATACCTGCGCGTCTACTCGCCGTCGGCCGAGGTCAAGGGTCATGGACCCGGGCAGGAAACCCTTCAGACGGGCAAGGCTGAAGTGGGAATCGATGGCGTCGAGGCGGTCGGCCATTACGCCATTCAGCCGCAGTTCTCGGACGGGCACAACTCCGGCATTTACTCCTGGGATTATCTCCACGAGCTCTGCATCCATCACGATCGCAACTGGGCTGATTATTTGCGGCGTCTTGAGCTCGCCGGCGCGAATCGTCAGCCGCACACGGTGTCTTCCCCGCTCGAGGCTCAGGCCATTTCCCGTCCGCGCGGCGCTTGCGCCTGAGCGGGGTCTGTCGATGAGCGATTCCAATCAGCGCGACACCCACTTCGGCTTCAGTACCGTCGCCGAGGATCAAAAAGCTGCGCGAGTGGCCGAGGTTTTTCATTCCGTCGCCTCCCGCTACGACCTGATGAACGATCTCATGTCGGCGGGCATGCACCGGATTTGGAAGGCCTTTACCGTGGCTCGGGCGGGGTTGCGACCGGGTATGCGGGTGCTCGACGTTGCGGGGGGTACGGCTGACCTGGCCCGCGCGTTCGCCCGTCGCGTCTCGCCGGGGGGTGAGGTCTGCCTGACCGACATCAATGCTTCGATGCTCGCAGTGGGCCGCGACCGGATGATCGACGATGGTCTGATCGCGCCGGCCGTGCAGTGTGATGCCGAGCAGCTGCCTTTTCCCGATCGCAGTTTTGATCGGGTGTGTGTGGCGTTTGGGCTGCGTAACATGACCCACAAGGACCGCGCGCTCGCCGAAATGACCCGGGTGTTGAAGCCGGGCGGCAAGCTCCTGGTGCTCGAGTTCTCGCAGGTCTGGAAACCGCTCGCGCCGTTCTATGACCGCTATTCGTTCAATGTGTTGCCCAGGCTGGGCGAGTGGGTCGCGGGTGACGCGGCCAGTTATCGCTACCTCGCCGAGTCGATTCGCATGCATCCGGATCAGGAGACGCTGGCTGCCATGATGCGGGAAGCCGGATTGGGCGGGGTGCGTTACTTCAACCTCTGTGCCGGGGTGGTGGCCCTGCACGAAGGGGTGCGTCTGTGACCAGACGGGCTCCGGGTACGGTATCGGCACCCTTGCATCAATGGTGAGCGTGTGAGAATTGAATTACCGTGGTGGCAATGGTCTTTTGCTTGCATTTGCCCGCCGTTCGCCCAAGATACGCAATCAGGAAACTTGTCCCTTTTGGAGACTGACATGAGAAAGTGGTTTGTCCGTTTGATGTCCGTATTCGCGGTTGTGGTCGCCGCGGTGACCGTCCAGGTCGCCGAAGCCCAGGCCAAGCGTCTCGGCGGCGGTCAGTCGGTCGGCAAGCAGCAGTCGGGCGCCATGCAGCGTCAGGCGACGCCCCCGGCCCAGCAGGCGGCCCCGGCCTCTCGCCAGACTCCCCCTGCCGCGGCCCCTCAGCCGCAGCGTAGCAAGTGGATGGCACCGCTCGCGGGCCTTGCTGCGGGTCTTGGTCTGGCTGCGCTGGCCAGCTACCTCGGCTTTGGCGAGGAGCTTGCGTCCTTCATGATGATCGCCTTGCTCGTAGTCGTCGCGCTGGTGGTGGTGCGTCTGATCATGGCCAAGCGTGCTGCGGGTCGTCAGCCGATGCAGCCTGCCTGGTCGGGTGCGGGCGCTTCGGGTGGCAATGCTGCGGGATGGCCTCAGAGCGCTCAGGGCCAGACAGCAACGGGTGCTGCCGCGGGTGGAAACAGCTTGTTCTCGCCGCTTTCGGCTGACCAGCAGGCGGGGGGCTCGGCGAGCTACGGTGAGCAGCCGGCAGGTCAGGGTACTGGGCTGCGTATTCCGGCCAACTTTGACATCTCTGGTTTCGTGCGCAACGCAAAGGTGCAGTTTGTGCGGCTTCAGGCGTCCTTTGACGCGGCTAATCTGAACGACCTGCGCGAATTCACTTCGCCCGAGATGTTTGCCGAGTTGCAGATGCAGATCCG
>JBIKTA010000035.1:0-10751 GCA_044348315.1 Burkholderiaceae bacterium
GGTCGAGGGTTGTGTCTGGTCGAAGCCGACGAGACCTCTCCCCAGGCTGCTCATATTCGGGATTCGAAATGAAGACTTTCTCTGCCAAAGCGCATGAGGTTCAGCACGATTGGTTCGTCGTCGACGCATCAGACAAGGTGCTCGGTCGCTTGGCTGCCTCGATCGCCCATCGTCTGCGCGGCAAGCACAAGCCCATCTTCACGCCTCACGTCGACACCGGCGACTACATTGTGGTGGTCAACGCGGCCCGTATCCGTGTCACCGGCAACAAGGCCAATGACAAGGCCTACTTCCGGCACAGCGGTTACCCTGGCGGGATCACCGAGACCAACTTTGCCAAGATGCAGAGCCGCTTCCCCGGCCGCGCGCTCGAGAAAGCCGTCAAGGGCATGCTTCCCAAGGGCCCCCTCGGCTACGCCATGATCAAGAAAATGAAGGTTTACGCAGAAGGTACACACCCCCATTCTGCCCAACAGCCCAAGGCACTGGAGATCTGAGATGGTCGGTGATTATTACTACGGTACGGGCCGTCGCAAGACTTCGGTGGCGCGGGTTTTTCTGCGTCGCGGCACGGGCAAGATGATCGTCAACGGTCGTACCCTCGACCAGTACTTTGCTCGCGAGACGGGTCGGATGGTCGCGCGTCAGCCGCTTGTGCTCACGCAAAACATGGATGTGTTTGATGTCATGGTCAATGTCCATGGCGGGGGCGAGACCGGCCAGGCTGGCGCCGTTCGTCACGGCATCACCCGTGCCTTGATCGATTTCGACGCGACGCTCAAGCCGGCGTTGTCCGCTGCGGGCTTGGTTACCCGCGATGCACGCGAAGTCGAGCGTAAGAAAGTGGGTCTGCACAAGGCGCGCCGCCGCAAGCAGTTCTCCAAGCGCTGATGCGCGGGCGTCATCAGTCATCGTTGCGCGATCAAAACCGCCTTCCGAGGCGGTTTTTCATTTAAGGGCCTGCTGGCATGATCAAGGTTGGAATCGTTGGCGGAACGGGCTATACCGGTGTCGAGTTGCTGCGGCTGCTGGCCCAGCACCCGCAGGTCGAGTTGTTCGCGATCACCTCCCGCAAGGAATCCGGTATGCCGGTTGCCGAGATGTTTCCGTCGCTGCGCGGTCGGGTCAAGGCCGCCTTCTCGGACCCCGCGCAGGCGCCGCTCACGGGCTGTGATGTGGTGTTCTTCGCCACGCCCCATGGAGTGGCGATGGCCCAGGCCCCGGAGCTGCTCGCAGCAGGCGTCAAGCTGATCGATCTCGCAGCCGACTTCCGACTCAAGGACACGGCAGAGTTCGAGCGCTGGTACAAGATGGCGCATACCGAGCCGGGTCTGCTGGCCGAGGCCGTCTATGGCCTGCCTGAGGTCAACCGCGAAGCGATCCGCTCGGCCCGCATCATCGGGCTGCCGGGCTGCTACCCCACTTCCGTGCAACTGGGCCTTTTGCCGCTGCTCGATCCTGCCGCATGTGCAATTCTGGGTGGCGATTTGATTGACCCCCACAGCATCATTGCCGACTGCAAATCCGGCGTCTCGGGCGCGGGCCGCAAGGCCGAAGTGCACACCCTGCTGGCCGAAGCCTCGGACAACTTCAAGGCCTATGGCGTGAGCGGGCATCGCCACTGGCCCGAGATCCGCCAGGGCCTCAGCGCGATTGCGGACAAGCCCGTGTCGTTGATCTTCACGCCGCACCTGGTGCCGATGATCCGTGGCATTCACTCGACAATCTACGCCCGGCTCACGGCGCATGGCCAGGCGACAGATCTCCAGGCGCTTTATGAGCGGCGTTTTGCGGGCGAGCCCTTTGTCGATGTCATGCCTGCTGGATCGACCCCCGAGACACGGTCGGTGCGGGCCTCCAACATGCTGAGAGTCGCAGTGCACCGCCCACCCGAGAGTGATTGGGTCACGATTCTGGTGGTCGAGGACAATCTGGTGAAAGGTGCATCCGGCCAGGCGGTCCAGGTGATGAATCTGATGTTTGGCCTGCCTGAGGACATGGGTTTGACCCAGATCCCGGTGTTACCCTGATGCTAGAATTTCCTTCAATCAAGGGAGATATTCGATGAATGCTGTTGCCGAGATGCCCGCTGCGCTGCTGTTTACCGACAGCGCTGCGGCCAAGGTCAAGGATCTGATCGACGAAGAGGGCAATCCCTCTCTGAAGCTGCGCGTTTTCGTACAGGGGGGTGGCTGTTCTGGTTTTCAGTACGGCTTTACCTTTGACGAGGAAGTCAACGACGACGACACCGTCATGGAAAAGAACGGGGTTCATCTGCTGATCGACGCGATGAGCTATCAGTACCTCGTGGGCGCAGAGATCGACTACAAGGACGATCTCGAAGGTGCGCAGTTCGTGATCAAGAACCCCAACGCATCGACCACCTGCGGGTGCGGATCGTCATTCTCCGTCTGAGCCGCGCCTGCCCGGGGCATGGTGCAGCGTGCCCAGCACGCGAGTCCCCCGGGCACCCGTCACGGCCGGCAAGTTGCCGGTTTTGAGCAGTATGCGTCGGGCCCCCAGCCAAGCGAAAGCGGCTGCCTCCACCGAGCGCGGATCGATACCGAGCGCAGAGGTGCCTCGGAGGTTGAGGCTCGGCATATGGACGCCGATCCTTCGGATCAGTTCGCGGTTGAGCGCGCCGCCGCCGCAGAGATAGGCTTCCGACGCTTCCCATAGCTTGCAGGACCGCGCGATCGTTAGCGCGGTCAGTTCGGTCAGCGTGGCCTGTACGTCTTCAGCACGCAGCGTCTGGTCGCGCTGGGCAATCGCTCGGTCCAGCCAGTCGGCATTGAACAGGTCTCGCCCGGTGCTTTTTGGCGGCGGGGCAGAAAAATACGGCTCTGCGATCAGGCGCTCCAGAAGCGGGCGGTCAACCCGCCCCGTGCTGGCCCAGCGGCCGTCGGGATCGAACTCGCCCTGACCGGGGTGGTGACGTGCATACCAGTGGTCCAGCAGCGTATTGCCGGGCCCGGTGTCATGCCCGAGAATCACCGGCCCGCCCGCGCCCTCACCACCCAGCGGCGGCAGGTAGGTCACATTGGCGATGCCGCCCACGTTGATCACCAGGCGCGAAAGCGACGGATGTCCAAACATCTGAGCGTGGAAGGCGGGCACCAGTGGTGCACCCTGGCCGCCGGCGGCCAGGTCGGCTGCACGAAGATCGGATACGACAGGGATGTGGGTCAGTTCGGCCAGGCGGGCGGCATTGAGCAACTGGATCGAATAACCCTGCTCGGGTCGATGGCGCACGGTTTGCCCGTGGGCGCCCAGCGCAGCGATCGCTCGCGATGAAAGGTCGGTCTCGGCCAGCAGGAGGCTCACGACTTGCGCATAGAGCTCGGCGAGGGCGAGGCTGGCTCGCGCCGCGCGCTCGAGCTCGTCAGGCCCGCTCGTCTGCAGATTTTGGAGCGGTTCGCGCAGCGAAGCGGGGATGGGCGCACTAGCGAAGGCGAGCGTGCGGAAGCTGGTGCCATACTCCGCAAGCACGCCGTCGACCGCGTCAACGCTGGTGCCCGACATCAGCCCGATGACGAGCAGGCTGCCGTGTTGGACTGGCCGGTGGCCGGGCTCCATCGTGATCGGGAAAAGAAAACGACTACTCGAACCGGGCAAGCCCGATCGACTCCAGCTGCGCGAGCTGATCGCGCCACACGGAGGCGACGGGGTCGAAGCGCATCCGTTCGGCGACGCTGAGCATACGGCCCTCGGGCAGCTTGACGGTCATGGGGTCGGTATGGCGCCCATCGATGCGAAACTCATAGTGCAGGTGGGGCCCGGTCGCCCAGCCGGTCATGCCGACGGCACCGATCACCTCCCCCTGGCTGACCCGGCTGCCCCGCTTGATCCCGTCCGAAAAACTGTTCAGGTGGGCATATACGGTCGTGATCCGCCCCGGGTGCGCAATGCGTATGACTCGTCCGTATCCGCCATCGTGACCCACAAACTCGACCACACCATCAGCGGAGCTGCGCACCCGAGTACCGATGGGCGCCGCGAAATCAACGCCCGTGTGGGCTCGCACGTCGCGAAACAGCGGGTGGCGACGCGCAAAGCTGAAATTGGACGAAATGCGGCTGAACTCGAGGGGTTCACGGAGGAAGGAGCGGGTGAGGCTCTTGCCGTCCAGATCGAAATAGGAGCCCTTTCCGGGCTCGAACTCGAACCAGGCGGCCTGATGGCGGGTATTGCCGTTGATGAACTCGAATGCGAGCAGCCTCCCGGGAACCGGCGTGTCGAGGCTGCCCGCCTCGCGAACCAGTTCGTAAATCACTGCGAGGCGGTCACCCCGGCGCAGATCTCGCCGCATGTTGAGCACGCCGTCGAGCACATCCACCACCTTGACTGCGACCGAATCGGGAATGTCGGCCGCGTCGGTCGCAGCAAAGAGCGAACTGCGAATCTCGGCCGTACGCATGGCGACTGAGCGCTCAAGCTCGACCACTTCATCAGTGACTGAAAAGGTCTGATCGGCCCGCGAAATTGTGAGCCGCATAGGCGGGGACGATGACTCCGGGTCGATCACGGCCGGCCGGTACTGGAGGCGATGCACCATGCCCAGCTCGTCGACCTCGGCCGCGACGGTGCGTCCAGGCGCAAGCTGCAGGAGCTGCCGTGCCTTGCGGTCGCCCGCCACAAACTGCAGGAAGGCCGGGTCGTCCGCGCCCAGTCTGCCGAGCAGGCTCGCGAGCGTGTCGCCGCGTACCACCCGCTCGGACTGGAGAAAACGCGTCGGGCTGGCGTCGATCTCAGCAGGGTGGGCGTGGGTCAGCGTGGGATTGAAGGGCGCGACGACGTACTTGAGCTCGGGCAGTTCGACAATCGTCGAGGGCGCAACACCAAAGGCGGTGACCGCACCGAGTGCGAGCATCACGCCGACGGCACCAACGACACGGCGAACGCCCGGGCGCCTTGCGGACGATTCAACAAACAATGATCGGGGTCTCGAGCTCAAATGAATACCTTGGATGCGCGGGACGAGAAGCAACGCCTGTACCGCTCAGTGGGTCTGGAGCGCTCGGCTAGAATGCGTGGATTAAAGAATTCTACAGGAATCCTTCGTATGCCATTGAAAAACGAGCGATTTGCTATTCGGGGGCTGCGATGAGCGAGGCCGCCGGATCCGCTGGGTCCGTGAGCGACGGGGTTCGCCATGCGATGGCGGTCAGCCTCAGGGGCTGCGAGGAACTGTTGGTGGCCGGCGAGTGGCAGGCCAAGCTGGCGCGCAGCCAAGCCACCGGCGTACCGCTCCGGATCAAGCTCGGGCTCGATCCGACCGCCCCTGATCTGCATCTGGGCCATACGGTTGTGCTCAACAAGATGCGGCAATTACAGGATCTGGGCCATACGGTGATTTTCCTGATCGGTGACTTCACGGCGATGATTGGCGATCCCTCGGGTCGGAACTCCACCCGCCCGCCGCTCACCCGCGAGCAGATCGAGGAAAACGCGCGCACCTACTTCAACCAGGCGAGCCTGGTGCTGGATCCCGCCCGGACCGAGATCCGCTACAACTCGGAATGGAGCGATCCACTGGGCGCGCGCGGCATGATCCAGCTTGCGTCGCGCTACACGGTGGCGCGGATGATGGAGCGTGATGACTTTTCCAAGCGGTTTCGGGGCGGTTTGCCGATTTCGGTGCATGAGTTCCTGTATCCCCTGATGCAGGGCTATGACTCGGTTGCGCTCAAGTCCGACATCGAACTCGGTGGAACCGATCAGAAATTCAACCTGCTGGTCGGACGCGAGCTGCAGCGCGAATACGGACAGGAGCCGCAGTGCATCCTGACGATGCCGCTGCTCGAGGGACTCGATGGCGTCGACAAAATGTCCAAGTCCAAGGGCAATTACGTTGGGATCAGCGAGGTGCCGGGTGAGATGTTCGGCAAGCTGATGTCGATCTCAGATAGCTTGATGTGGCGCTATTTCGAACTGCTCTCGTTTCGTCCGATGGCTGAAATCGAGGGCCTGCGCCGCGCCTGCGAGGACGGGCGCAATCCACGCGATGCCAAGGTCATGCTCGCTCAGGAGATCGTCGAGCGTTTTCATGATCGCGCAGCGGCCGAGCGCGCGCTTGCCGACTTCGATGCGCGTTTTCGCCAGGGCGTCATCCCGGATGAGATGCCCGAGGTCGTGCTTTCGGGCGCGCCGGTCGCGATGGGTGTGTTGCTGCGCGAGGCCGGGCTGGCTGCGTCCTCGTCAGAAGCGCTGCGCAGTATTGACCAGGGAGGCGTACGCATTGACGGCACCCGCGTCGAGGATCGTGGCCTGAAGCTCGAGGCCGGAACCTACGTGATCCAGGTGGGCAAGCGCCGATTTGCGCGCGTCACGGTTCGAGCGTGAGCCGCATGCTCGGGCTCGTGCCCGTCAAGGTGGGCCCCAGCGGCGCGCCGCTGATCGCGTGCCGGTTCGACACGTTCCCAGGAGGTTTGGAATGAGTGAATGCATCATCATTTTCGTACGGCACGGGCTCACCGACTGGAACCGCGCGGGGCGATTTCAGGGGCAGATCGATATTGCGCTCAATGAAGATGGGCTCGAACAGGCGGAGCGCACCGGCGCACTGTTTCGCGCCCATCGGGTGGATGCCGTCTACTCCAGCGATCTGATGCGGGCCCGCCAGACCGCCGAGCCCATCGGCCGCGTGACCGGCTTGCCGATCGTCGTCGAGAGCGGGCTGCGTGAGCGGCGTTACGGCGTGCTCGAGGGTCGCACCCACGACGAGGTGCTGCGCGATCATCCTGAGACCTATGGCCGGTGGCGCGCGCGCGACCCCGATTTCGATCTGCCAGGCGGCGGCGAGTCCCTGCGCGATCTGCACCGCCGTGTCGAGCAGCAAATGCGTACGCTCGCCGCCCGTCACGCCGGACAGACGGTGGTCGCGGTCACGCATGGGGGCGTGCTCGACTGCGTGTACCGGATCGCCGCACGGCTGCCCATCGATGCGCCGCGCAGCTTCGAGTTGCGCAACGCGAGCCTCAACCGCGTGCGTTGGAACGGTTCGGCATTTGCCGTAGCGTCCTGGGGAGAGGTCGGTCACCTCGAAGGTGCGCGAGACGACATCGAGCCTTGATCCGCTGCAGGCTAGAATCCGGCCTGTGACGACACACTTGCACGTGTGCCCTCTTCAACCTGACTGGGCCCTGCCCGGGAGCTTCTGCCGTGTTTGATCGCAACCTCGGAATCGACCGTGTCGATCCGGAACTCTGGCGCGCCCTGTGTGACGAGAACCGGCGTCAGGAAGATCACATCGAACTGATCGCCTCCGAGAACTACGCGAGCCCTGCGGTAATGGCGGCGCAAGGCAGCCAGCTCACCAATAAATACGCCGAAGGCTATCCGGGCAGGCGCTACTACGGGGGGTGCGAGTACGTCGATGTGGCCGAACAGTTGGCGCTTGATCGCGTCCGTGAGCTCTACGGCGCGGCCTGTGCCAATGTTCAACCCCACTCTGGGGCCCAGGCCAACGAGGCGGTCTTTCTGGCCTTCCTCACTCCCGGCGACACCATCATGGGTATGAGTTTGGCCGAGGGCGGTCACTTGACCCATGGGATGCCGCTCAATATCTCCGGCAAGTGGTTCAAGGTTGTCTCCTATGGCCTGGACGCCCAGGAGGCGATCGACTATGAGGCGATGGCGCGGCGCGCGCGCGAGACGCGGCCCAAACTGATCATCGCTGGCGCCTCGGCCTACAGCCTGAGAATCGACTGGGCGCGCTTTGCCGAGGTGGCCCGCGAGGTGGGCGCGCTTTTCATGGTCGACATGGCCCACTATTCGGGACTGATCGCAGCTGGCGTCTACCCCAACCCGGTGCCACACGCCGACATCGTGACCTCGACCACCCACAAGAGTCTCAGGGGTCCGAGGGGGGGATTCATCCTCATGAAGCCCGAGCACGAAAAAGCCATCAACTCCGCGGTCTTTCCGGGTCTGCAGGGTGGGCCGCTGATGCATGTGATTGCGGCCAAGGCGGTGGCCTTTCGCGAGGCACTTGCCCCAGAGTTCAGGGGCTATCAGCAGCGCGTGCTCGACAATGCTGCAGCGCTCGCGACCACCCTGACCGAACGGGGCTTGAGGATCGTTTCGGGTCGCACCGAGTCGCATCTGATGCTGGTCGACCTGCGCGCCAAGCACATCACGGGCAAGGAAGCCGAACGCGTGCTGGGACGGGCGCACATCACCTGCAACAAGAACGCAATCCCGAATGACCCCGAGAAACCGATGGTCACCAGCGGTATCCGACTCGGGTCGCCCGCGATGACCACGCGGGGCTTTGGCGTCGAGGAGGCCCGCCAGGTGGGCCATCTGATCGCCGATGTGCTCGACCATCCGGCCGACGATGTTGTGATCACGCGCGTTCGCACGGCGGTGGGCGCCCTGACCTCGCGTTTTCCGGTCTACGCCTGAGCGCCGGGCATCGGCGCCTGAACCCGCGCGACCTCAGGACGAATCGCCGTGCGCTGTCCGTTCTGCGATCACCCTGATACCCAGGTCGTCGAGACCCGGGAATCCGACGACGGCGATTCGATCCGGCGCCGCCGGCGTTGCCTGCAGTGCGACAAACGCTTCACCACCTATGAGCGGATCGAGCTCATTTTGCCTTCTGTTGTCAAACGCAACGGTGTGCGCACTGATTTTGATCGGCGCAAGCTCCGGGCGTCGATGGCGCTTGCCCTGCGAAAGCGCCCGGTGTCAGCCGAGGCGGTCGATGCCGCCATTCACCGGATCGAGGAACGTCTGTTGGCGCAGGGGTTGCGCGAGGTCGGAAGTGATCGCGTGGGCGAACTCGTGATGCGCGAACTGCAGCGCCTCGACAAGATCGCCTATGTGCGCTTCGCGTCGGTCTACCGTAATTTCGAGGACATCGATCAGTTCAGCGACGCGATCGAGGAAGTCCGGCCCGAGCGGAGCGCCTGAACTCCGGCTCGGGCTCGGCCAGGTGGTCAGCGCTTCAGCGCGGCGTTGCGGATCTTTTCCAGTGACTGGTTGGGCGTGATGTGCTGGGGATCGACGGCGAGTTCGATCAGGGCCGGGCGTTTTTCGGTGTGCATGAATTCGAGCGCCTGGCGGAGCGCGGGCTCGAACTCGGCTGTGCGGGATACTTTTGCGCCCAGGCCGCCGAATGCCTCGATGTACTTGGCAAAATCGGGATTGACCAGGCGGGTGCCGTGCTCGCGCGCGGGGTATTCGCGTTCCTGGTGCATGCGAATGGTGCCGTACATGCTGTTGTTGAAAACGATCACCAGCGGCGCTCCGCCGTGCTGGACCGCTGTGGCGAGTTCCTGTGCGGTCATCAGGAAGTCGCCGTCACCCGCCACGCAGATCGTGGTGCGATCGGGCGCGCAGATACTCGCCGCAACCGCTGCGGGCAGGCCGTAGCCCATGGCGCCCGAAGTACTCGCCAGTTGGGTGCGCAAGCCCGCATAAGGCCAGAATCGGTGGGCCCAGGTCGCGAAGTTGCCCGCACCGTTGGTGATGATTGCGTCGTGTGGTGCAACGCGCGCGACGGTCTGAACGACTTCCCAGAGATCGAGATCAGGCTCGATGCCCTCGTAGAGGGCGGGCCGCTGCTGCCAGGCTTCGTATTCTGCGCGAGCCTGCGGCACGCTGTCCGCCCAGGCGCCAGCCTCGACCTTGACCGCTTTGAGCGCGGCCGCGATCTCGGGCATACCCGATGCAATCATCAGATCGGCGTGATAGACGCTGCCGAGTTCCTCAATGCCTGCATGCACATGAATCAGTCCCTGCACGGGCCGTGGCACGGCGAGCAGCGAGTAACCCGAAGTGGTCATCTCGCCCAGTCGCGGCCCGATCGCAATGATGAGGTCGGACTCCCTCACCCGGGTGGCGAGTTTGGGATTGATGCCGATACCGACATCGCCGATGTATTGCGGATGACGATTGTCGAAGAGATCCTGAAACCGGAACGCGCAGGTGACCGGGAGGTGATTGGCCTCGGCGAACGCCCGGATGTCGGCGCAGGCGGCCTCGTTCCAACCCGTACCCCCCAGGAGCAGAAGGGGGCGACGAGCGCCAGCAAGCATGGCCTGGAACTGTTCGATCTGTGCAGGGCTCGCGCTCGCGCGCACTGGCTTGTGCCGGGGCGGATGTGTCACGGTGGCACTCGCCGTCAGCATGTCTTCCGGAAGCGCGAGGACCACCGGCCCCATCCGGCCGCTGGTCGCCACCTGGAAAGCGTGGGCGAGGTACTCAGGCAGCCGGTCGGCGCGATCGACCTGCGCGACCCACTTCGCCATGGGCCCGAACATCCGCCGGTAGTCGATCTCCTGAAAGGCCTCGCGGTCGACGAAATCGCCGCCCACCTGGCCGATCAGCACGACCATCGGTACTGAATCCTGATGCGCAGCGTGCACGCCGATCGAGGCGTTGGTCGCACCTGGCCCGCGGGTCACCATGACCACACCGGGCTTGCCGGTGAGCTTGGCGTAGGCGTCGGCCATGAAGGCGGCACCCCCCTCCTGTCGGCAGATCACGAAGCGCACCGCCTCTCGCTGGCGGTAGAGGCCATCGAGCACCGCGAGGTAGCTTTCGCCGGGGACGCCGAAAATCGTGTCGACCCCCTGGTGCGCGAGCGCATCAGCGAGGATGTGGCCGCCCATCATGGGGCCGGTGGTCTGTGCGGCAGGGTTCAAGTGTGACCTCTCGGGGTTCTGCATGGTGGTTCGGGATTTTAGGGAAACGCGGAATAAATTGCTGCGCGTTGTTTTATTCGGCGTTTTCGCACGCAAGTC